>CAZEHT010000003.1:25652-59410 GCA_964511995.1 uncultured Mycobacterium sp. | reverse complement strand
AAATCCCTCAAAATCCTTCGAATCGACCAGGCCGTGCCGCGAACATTTGGCCCACCAGCCGTCCGGGCGCACTTGCACCATCATCCGGCGCCCGCATGCCGCGCAGTAGCGCGGCGGTTCGAGGCCAAGCCGCGCCGCGGCCGGTGTGCCGGCGCCCGATTCGGTGTCCATCAGCGCGCCGGTGTAGACGTTGAAGACCCCGGCGCCGACTGGCGCGGGAAAGTCCAGACGATCGGGCTCCATTGCCGCGCTCTTACAGACTCGCGTTGAGCGCTTTGATCGGCATCTGCAATTCGTCGAGCAGATCCAGATCGGCCTCGGCCGGCCTTCCCAGCGTGGTGAGGTAGTTGCCGACGATAACCGCGTTGATACCGCCGAGGATGCCCTGCTTGGCGCCGAGATCGCCAAGGGTGATTTCCCGGCCTCCGGCGAAGCGCAGCATGGTTCTCGGCAATGCCAGCCGAAAGGCGGCCACGGCCTTGAGCGCCTCGGAGGCGGGCAGCACGTCGACATCCGAGAAGGGGGTGCCGGGACGCGGGTTGAGGAAATTCAGCGGAACCTCGTGCGGGTCGAGCGCGGCGAGGTCGGCAGCGAATTCGGCCCGTTGTTCCAGGGTTTCGCCCATGCCGAGGATGCCGCCGCAACACACCTGCATCCCGGCCTCGCGCACCATCGTCAGCGTGTCCCAGCGCTCCTCCCATTTGTGGGTGGTCACGACGTTGGGGAAGAAGGAGCGCGCGGTCTCCAGGTTGTGGTTGTAGCGGTGCACGCCCATCCCGGCGAGCCGCTCGACCTGCTGCCGGTTAAGCATGCCCAGCGAGCAGGCGATGTGGATCTCGACCTCGTTGCGTATGGCCTCGATACCCGCTGCGACCTGGGCCAGAAGACGCTCGTCGGGGCCGCGCACCGCCGCGACGATGCAAAACTCCGTCGCCCCGGACTTGGCGGTCTGCTTGGCGGCCTCGACCAGGCTGGGGATGTCGAGCCAAGCGCTACGCACCGGAGAGGCGAAAAGCCCGGACTGTGAGCAGAAGTGGCAGTCCTCGGGGCAGCCGCCTGTCTTGAGGCTGATGATGCCCTCGACCTCCACCTCCGGGCCGCACCAGCGCATGCGCACCTCGTGCGCCAGCGCCAGCAGCTCCTCGAGACGGTCATCGGGCAGCCGCAGCACCTCGAGAACCTCGGCCTGGCCAAGTCCCTCGCCGTTTTCAAGCACCTGCGTGCGGGCCAGGCCCAGTACATCGATTGCCGCCTGCGTCACCGGCGCCCCTCCCTGTCGCATCTGGACTTGAACGGTGTTCAGGTTATGGTAGCCGGGTGCAGCTGCACAAACGCGACGTGGTCGCCAAGGCGACCGAGATCCTCGACACCTACGGGATCGCCGACCTCACGATGCGCCGGCTGGCCCGCGAACTCGACGTCACCCCCGGAGCGCTCTATTGGCACTTCGCGAACAAGCAGGAGCTGCTGGGCGCGGTCGCCGACGAGGTGCTCGCACCGGCGTGCGTCACGCCGGACGATCACGGCTGGAGACGCCGCATCACGACGGTGGCGACCCGGCTGCACGACGCCCTGCTTTCGCACACCGACGGCGCCGAGCTGGTGTCGGCCAGCCTCGCCGCCGGGCAGTCGCCGGCGATGGATGCCATCCTGCGCCTGCTGGCCGACGCCGCGCTGCAGGCGGGCGTGCGACCCGCCGAGGCCGAACTCGCTGCCCGCACCGTCGCCTACTACGTGCTGGGTTTCACCGCCGACGAACAGTCGCGCCTGCAGTGGGATGCCGCGGGCGCGCTGGAGCCGGAACGCTCGGTGCTCGACCCGCCGACCGGTGCTGGAAGCGACGCAGGCGGCCATCGGCCGGGTGACGCGTTCCAATTCGGGCTGGGCGTGCTGACCGACGGGCTCTCGGTGCGGGGGCGCGCGCCGTCGTCGTCCTTCGCCGGCAGATCCACCGCGTCGGGTCACGCCGGATAATGCCGGGGAACTAGTTCCCTCTAGCCCAGCAGGTGTTCGGCACGGCGCTCGCCGTCCCAGTGCCGCAGCCCGACGAAACATCCCATCAGGTCGCGGCCGAGATGGCGCACGGACGCCAGCGCGCGACCCGCGTCGGCGGCGCTGAGCCGTCGGCACAGCGTCGTATGCGGGGTCCAGTGGTCCGGTGCGGTGTGCGGCAGGGGATGCGGAACCATCTGCGGTTCGGACACGGCGTATACCGCTTCGTGCAGGTCGAGCAGCTCTCGGGAGGCGACGACGAGCCGGGCGAGGACGTAGCGGCCGCTGCCGAACAGCACGGGCGCCCCAACCGTGCAGTCGAGCGGCAGCCGAGCGGCCAGCCGCGCCAGGCTCTCGTCAGCCGCATGCTCGATCCGCGCGGCCACCACCAGCGTGACATGCGGCCGCCATCCGTCCGAGCCGGTCCCGGCCGGGCTGGGCAGGCCCGCCCTGGCCAACGCCGCCCATTGGCCCCTCAGCGCCGTCTCGACGTGATCGTCGAAGAGCAATTCGATCGAATGCACCATCCGGCTACCGCAGCGCTGCGACCCAGTCGCGATCGAACGCCGACGCCGACAGGGCGGCGAAATCGGCGGCGGGCAGCGATCCCGACCCGGCAGGCAGTGCCGCGCGCAACGGCGCCAGTCGGCCCAGAGCATCGCGATTGGAGGTCTCGGCGGCGCCCGGATGCGCCGGCCAGGCGCCGATGATCAGGCCGGCGCACGAAATCCCCTTCGAGGCCAGCGCTTCCAGGGTCAGTGCGGTGTGGTTGAGGGTGCCCAATCCCGGGGCGACCACGACGACGACAGGAGCGTCGAGGTCGGCTGCCAGATCCCGCAATGTCACCCCGCCCCCACCCAGCTCGACCAGCAGCCCCCCGGCCCCCTCCACCAAGGTGAGCCGCCCGGGCCGGTCGGCCTCGCGGATCACGTCGAGCAGCCGGGCACCCGTCCACATCGGCAGTCCCGCCGCCTCCGCGGCAGCCGCCGGAGCCAGCGGCTGCGGGTATCGCGCACCCACGGCCCGCCCGGTCACCCCCGAGAGCCGACCTATCTCGGCGAGGTCGTCGTCGCCGTCGTCCGTTCCGGTCTGGACCGGCTTGCATACGCACACGTCGATGCCCGCCAGCCGGGCGTGGCAGGCCAGCGCGGCGGTGGCGACGGTCTTCCCGACGCCCGTCCCGGTCCCGGTGACGAAGACGACGCTCACGACGAAGCGGTGCGCAGCACGGCGGCGAGCACCCCGCCGGCCTTCGCCAGGTCGCCGGCGGTCAGCGAGGCGCGTGCGGTGAGCCGCAGCCGTGAGGTTCCGGGCGGCACCGACGGCGGGCGGAAGCATCCCACCCGCACACCGCGGTCCCGGCAGGCGCTCGCGGCGGACACCGCGACACCGGGATCTCCCAGGATCACCGACACCACCGCCGACTGCGGCTCGTCGGCGATGCCGCACACCCGCGCGAGCGCGCGCGCATGGGAATGCACCAGTCGGACAAGCCCGGGCTCGGCACGCAGCACGCGCAAGGCACCGGCGGCCGCGCCCACCGAGGCCGGGGCCAGGCCGGTGTCGAAGATGAACGTCCGGGCCGCGTCCACCAGGTGGTCGCGGACGGCTTCGGTGCTCAGCACCACGCCGCCCTGGCTGCCCATCGCCTTGGACAGGGTCGTGGTCATCACGATGTCGGGGGCCCCGGCCAAACCCACCTCATGCAGCAACCCGCGACCGCCCTCGCCGCGCACCCCGAGGCCGTGCGCCTCGTCGACCAGCAGCACGGCGCCGTGGCGGCGGCAGGCCTCGTGCAGCGGTACCAGCGGGGCCAGCGCACCGTCCGCGGAGAACACCGAGTCGGTGACGACGACGGCGCGCTCCTCGCGGCGCGTCGCCAGCGCCTCCTCGACCGCGCCGACGTCACGGTGAGGGGTCACGACCACCCGCGCCCGGGACAGGCGGCAGGCGTCGACCAGGGATGCGTGCGAATGAGCGTCGGAGACCAGCAGCGCGCCCGGTCCGGACAAAGCCACGACCGCACCGAGGTTGGCGGTGTAACCCGACGAGAACACCAGCCCGGCGGAGGTCCCGACGAACTCGGCGAGTTCGGTCTCGAACCGCTCGTGCAGTTCGGTATCGCCGGTGACCAAGCGGGATCCGGTGGAACCCGCGCCCCAGGTCCGCAGTGCCTCGCCGGCGGCCTCGATGACCGCCGGATGGCGCGACAGTCCCAGATAGTCGTTGGATGCCAGGTCGATGTCGGCCGAGACCGGCGGCCGGGGACGCAGGAAGCGTCGCAACCCGGCTTCGCGGCGCTGCCGCGCCACGGCGTCCAGCCAGGCCAGCGGGGTCGCGGTCACGCGTGTCACCTGCCACTCCTCCCGAACTTGAACACCGTTCAGGTTAGCGCACGTGCGACCTCGACCATCGCGGCCGCGATCCGCGCGATCTCGGAGGACGAGCAGATATAGGGCGGCATCGCGTAGATCAGGTTGCGAAACGGCCGCAGCCACACCCCGTGGTCCAGCGCCACCGGGGTGGCCACCGACAGGTCCACCGGCCGGTGCATCTCGATGACGCCGATGCCGCCGAGCACCCGGATGTCGGCGACGCCTCCCAGCGCGCGCGCCGGCGCCAACCCGTCGCGCAACCCCGTGGCGATCTCTGCGATGCGGGTCCGCCAGTCCTGCTCGATGAGAAGTTCGACACTGGCGACCGACACCGCGCACGCCAATGCGTTGGCCATGAACGTCGGTCCGTGCATCAGCGCGCCCGCCTCCGAGGTGCTGATCACGTGTGCGATCTCGGCCGTGCACAGCGTCGCCGCGAGCGTGAGGTAGCCGCCCGTCAGCGCCTTGCCCACGCACATGATGTCCGGGCTGACGCCGGCGTGGTCGGCGGCGAACAGCTCGCCGGTGCGTCCGAATCCGGTGGCGATCTCGTCGAAGACCAGCAGCACGTCGTGCCGATCGCAGATGGCCCGCAAGTCGGACAGGTAGCGGGGATCGTGGAAGCGCATCCCCCCGGCGCCCTGCACCACGGGTTCAACGACCACCGCGGCCAGCTCGTCGGCGTGCTGCCGAAGAATCTCCTCGAACTCTGCGCCGTACTCAGGGCAATATTCGCGGGGCACCTGGGGGGCGAACACTTGCCGCGTCAGCACGTCCGCCCACATGCTGTGCATCCCGCCGTCGGGGTCGCAGATACTCATCGCGGTGAACGTGTCTCCGTGGTAGCCGCCCCGCCAGGTCATCAGCCGGTGTTTGCCGCCGAGACCGCGGCTGCGCTGGTACTGCAGCGCCATCTTCACCGCCACCTCGACCGACACCGAACCCGAGTCGGAGAAGAACACCGCATCCAGGCCGGGGGGCGTTATCCGCACGAGAAGCTCGGCCAGCCGCGCGGCGGGTTCATGCGTCAGCCCGCCGAACATGACGTGGTTCATCTGCGACAGCTGACGGGTCAGCGCGGCGTCCAGGCGGGGATGCCCGTGCCCGTGCACCGCCGTCCACCACGAACTCATCCCGTCGAGCACGTCGGTCTCGCGCCCGTTGTGCATCACGGTCACCCACGAACCCTTAGCCCGCAACGCCACTACGGGCGACGGCGTGCCCGGCACCCCGATCGTGGCGTAAGGGTGCCAGATGTACGCGGCGTCCACCGCCACGATCTGTTCTGGGCTTAGGCCCTGCGGGTTTTCTGGGTCCCCTGGGGTCAGCCCGAACGGCTCCGGCACGGGCACCGAGCCTAGTGCAGGGCGCCGGCGGGGAACGCTCACACCAGCCGGTACCCAGCGGGTTGGGTAAATTGGCATCCGACCATGGCGCTCTTGACCCTCACCGAACCGGCGTCAGCAACCGTTGACCCCACCCCTGCGCTAACCACAGCGGCGGGCGGCGGTATTGCCGGCTACTACCGACACGACCTGGACGGGCTCCGGGGCGTGGCGATACTGCTCGTCGCCGTTTTCCACGTCTGGTTCGGCCGGGTGTCCGGGGGCGTCGACGTGTTCCTGGTGCTGTCCGGGTTCTTCTTCGGAGGCAAGCTGTTGCGCACGGGGCTGAACCCCGTTCAGACGCTGTCGCCCCGGCGCGAAGTGCAACGGCTCGTCCGGCGCTTGCTGCCGGCGCTGGTGGTGGTGCTGACCGCGTCCGCGGCGCTGACGGTCCTGATCCAACCGCAGACCCGATGGGAAACCTTCGCCGACCAGAGCCTCGCCAGCCTCGGCTACTACCAGAACTGGGAGCTTGCACGCACGGCATCGGACTACCTGCGCGCCGGGGAGTCCGTCAGCCCGCTGCAGCACATCTGGTCGATGTCAGTGCAGGGACAGTTCTACATCGCGTTCCTGGCAGTGGTTTTCGCGTGCACGGAACTGTTGCGCCGCCCCCTGGGAACCCGGCTGCGCACCTTCTTCGTGGTGTTGCTGACCGCGCTGACGGTGGCGTCGTTCGTCTACGCGATCTTCGCGCACCAGGCCGACCAGTCCACGGCCTACTACAACAGTTTCGCGCGGGCGTGGGAACTGCTGGCGGGCGCGCTGGCCGGGGCGCTGGTTCCGTTGGTGCGCTGGCCGATGTGGGCACGCACAGTGGCGGCGACGGTCGCCCTGGCGGCAATCCTTTCGTGCGGCGCCCTCATCGACGGGGTCCGGGAGTTTCCCGGACCGTGGGCGCTGGTGCCCGTCGGTGCGACGGTGCTGCTGATCCTGGCCGCGGCCAACCGCCAGGCGGACCCGACCATGCGGGACAGGATGCCGCTGCCCAACCGCATCCTGGCGGCCACCCCGCTGATAACACTCGGCGGGATGGCCTACTCGCTGTATCTGTGGCACTGGCCGTTGCTGATCTTCTGGTTGTCGCTGACCGGCCACGCCCACGCCGGTTTCATCGAGGGCATGGGCATCCTGGCGGTGTCGGTTGTCCTGGCCTACCTGACGATGCGGTTCGTCGAAGAACCGCTGCGCTACCGCCCGACGGCCAAGGTGCGCCAGCCACGCGCGCCCCAGTCCGGGGCGAGGACGGTCGCCGTGCCGTGGCGTGCCCGGTTGCGACGCCCCACGATGGCGCTCCGCTCGACGGTGGTGCTGCTGGGAGTCGCGCTGACCGCTACGTCCTTCACCTGGCGTGAGCACGTGACGGTGCGACGCGCGGCTGGCAACGAGCTGCTCAACCTCGATATCCGCGATTATCCGGGGGCGCGGGCACTGATCAGCGGCACCCGGGTACCGCAGCTTCGGATGCGGCCCACGGTGCTGGAGGCCCGCGAGGATCTGCCGGTGACCACCTCCCAGGGCTGTATCAGCGACTTCAAGAACGGCGACGTCATCAATTGCACTTTCGGCGATCCGCAGGCCACGCGGACCATCGCGCTGGCGGGCGGCTCGCACGCCGAGCACTGGATCACCGCCCTGGATCTGCTCGGCCGGGCCCACAACTTCAAAGTGGTGACCTACCTGAAGATGGGATGCGCACTGTCGACGGAGAAGGTGCCGTTGATCATGGGCAACAACGCACCGTACCCGCAGTGCTACCGGTGGGTGCAGAAGGCGATGGCGAAGCTGGTCGCCGACCGCCCCGACTTCGTCTTCACCACGTCCACCCGCCCGTGGAACATCAAGCCTGGCGACGTTATGCCAGGCACCTACATCGGAATCTGGAAAACCTTCTCCGAGAACAACATTCCAGTGCTGGCGATGCGCGATACGCCGTGGCTGGTCCGTGACCGCAAGCCGTTCATCCCCGTGGACTGCCTGGCCCGCGGCGGTGACGCGACCACGTGCACCGTGAAACGTTCCGAACTCCTGGCCAACCGCAATCCGACGCTGGATTTCGTCGGCCGGTTCCCGCTGCTCAAGCCCCTGGACATGAGCGACGCGGTGTGCCGCCACGACGAGTGCCGCGTGATCGAAGGAAACGTCCTGGTGTACCGTGATTCTCACCACTTCACCGCCACCTACGTGCGTTCGATGACCGCCGAACTGGGCCGTCAGATGGCCGGCGCGACCGGCTGGTGGTGACAGTTCGAACAGACGGTCAGCATTGCGGGCCGGGCGTCGATAAGGTCGTGAAATGTCGTCGACCGAGCCGGCCCAGAGGCCTTCGCCTCCCGCGGCCGGGCGCACCGTCACCACGGTGTGGCCGGGTACCGCCTATCCGCTCGGCGCCACCTATGACGGCGCCGGAACGAACTTCTCACTGTTCTCCGAGGTCGCCGAACACGTCGAGTTGTGCCTGATCGCCAAGGACGGCACCGAGTCGCGCGTCGAGCTGGATGAGGTCGACAGCTACGTCTGGCACGCCTACCTGCCGACGGTCAGCCCCGGTCAGCGCTACGGGTTCCGGGTACACGGCCCGTGGAATCCGGCCGCCGGGAAACGTTGCGACCTGTCAAAACTGCTGCTAGACCCGTACGGCAAGGCGTTTCACGGCGTTTTCGACTTCACCCAGGCGCTGTACTCCTACGATCTGGGCGCCCTGGTCCCGGGAGTCGACCCCGCGCTCACCGGCACTCCACCGATGGTCGACTCACTGGGCCACACCATGACCAGCGTCGTCATCAACCCGTTCTTCAACTGGGCCGACGACCGCGCGCCGCGGACCCCCTACCACGAGACGATCATCTACGAGGCACACGTCAAGGGTATGACGGAACAGCATCCCGGTGTCCCGGAGGAACTTCGGGGCACCTACGCCGGGCTGGCCCATCCCGTGGTGATCGAGCACCTGAAATCGCTCAGCGTCACCGCGATCGAGCTGATGCCCGTGCACCAGTTCATGCACGACAAGCGCCTGCTGGACCTGGGGCTGCGAAACTACTGGGGCTACAACACCGTGGGCTTCTTCGCCCCGCACTGCGAGTACGCCGCGAACCGGACCGCCGGTGGCGCCGTCGCGGAGTTCAAGTACATGGTGCGGACCTTCCACGAAGCCGGTATCGAGGTCATCCTCGACGTCGTCTACAACCACACCGCCGAGAGCGACCACCTGGGACCCACGATCAACTTCCGCGGCATCGACAACGCCGGTTACTACCGGCTGCTCGACAGCGATCCCAGCAAGTACAAGGATTTCACCGGTACGGGCAACAGCCTCAACGCCCGCCACCCGCATACCCTGCAGCTCATCATGGATTCGCTGCGCTACTGGGTGCTGGAGATGCACGTCGACGGATTCCGCTTCGACCTGGCCTCGACCCTGGCCCGCGAGTTCTACGACGTCGACCGGCTCTCGGCCTTCTTCGACCTGGTGCAGCAGGACCCGGTGGTCAGCCAGGTGAAGCTCATCGCCGAGCCGTGGGATGTCGGTGAGGGCGGCTACCAGGTGGGCAATTTCCCCGGTTTGTGGACCGAGTGGAACGGGAAGTACCGCGACACCGTGCGCGACTATTGGCGGGGCGAGCCCGCAACCTTGGGCGAGTTCGCGTCCCGGCTCACCGGGTCGTCGGATCTCTACGCTCCCAACGGCCGGCGCCCGATCGCCAGCATCAATTTCGTGACCGCTCACGACGGGTTCACGCTGGCGGATCTGGTCTCCTACAACGAGAAGCACAACGAAGCCAACGGCGAAGGCAACCGGGACGGCGAGAGCCACAACCGATCCTGGAACTGCGGGGTGGAAGGCCCGACCGATGACCCAGAAATCCTGGCATTGCGCGCCCAGCAGATGCGCAACATCATGGCGACCCTGATGCTGTCGCAAGGGACGCCAATGATCAGCCACGGCGACGAAATCGGCCGCAGCCAGCTCGGCAACAACAACGTCTACTGCCAGGACTCGGAACTGTCGTGGATGGACTGGTCGCTGTGCCAGACAAATGCCGAGCTGTTGGCATTCGCGCGAACGGTCACCGCATTTCGCCGCAAGCATCCGGTTTTCCGCCGGCGCCGGTTCTTCAAGGGAACCCCCATCCGAACCGGCGACCAGGTGCGCGACATCGCCTGGCTGACCAAGACGGGAGTCGAGATGACGCCCCAGGACTGGCAATCTGGCTTCAAGTCGGTGACGGTGTTCCTCAACGGCCAGGCGATCCCGTCCCCCGACGCCCGCGGACAGCGCATCGTCGACGACTCGTTCCTGCTGTGCTTCAACGCGCACCGCCAGCCGATCGATATGCTCACGCCCGACGGCGAGTATGCGCAGGAATGGACCGGCGTCATCGACACCGCGTCGCCGACCGGAGCCTGCGACATCGTGGTGCGCGCCGGCGAATACGCACATCTTCGGCCACGGTCGGTACTCGTGCTGCGCAAGACGGCCTGAGCCGATGCCGCACCCGGTCATCTCTACTTACCGGGTCCAGCTGCGCGACGATGTTTTCACCTTCGACGACGCCGTAGCTACTTTGGACTATTTTGCGGCCCTTGGGATTTCGCACCTTTACTTGTCTCCGGTGCTGACCGCGGCACCCGGCTCCACCCATGGCTACGACGTGACCGACCCGACCACGGTATCGGCGGGGCTGGGCGGCACCGAAGGGCTGGCGCGGCTCTCGGCGGCGGCGCGGGACCGCGGCCTCGGGTTGATCGTCGACATCGTGCCCAATCACGTCAAGGTGGAGCGGCCCCAGTTCAACCCGGCGTGGTGGGACGTGCTGCGGCACGGACGCGACTCCGCGTTCGCGACGTTCTTCGACATCGACTGGACGGCAGACCCCGATGGCCGGATCGTGTTGCCGGTGCTCGGGTCCGACCGCGACATCGATACACTCGAGGTCGCGGGCAAGTCACTACGGTTGGGCGACAAGTTGTTTCCGATCGCTCCGGGCACCGGCGGGGGGACCGGGGCGCAGGTGCACGACCGTCAGCACTACCGGCTCACCGGTTGGCGCAGCGGCGTGTGCGGTTACCGGCGGTTCTTCACCGTCACCGCGCTCGCCGGGTTGCGCCAGGAGGACCGCGCCGTTTTCGACGCCACCCACGCCGAGGTGCGGCGCTGGTTCTCCCGGGGGCTCATCGACGGCCTGCGGGTGGATCACCCCGACGGATTAGCCGATCCCGCAGGCTATCTCACGTGGCTTCGCGACCTGGCTGGCGACGACGCGTACATCGTCGTGGAGAAGATCCTGGCCGTCGGCGAGGCGCTCGAGCCGACGCTGCCCGTCGACGGCACCACCGGGTACGACGTGCTGCGCGAGGTGGGTGGGGTGTTCGTCGACCCCGCCGGACGACGGATCCTCGACGCGCTCGCCGGCGCCGCCGGGTTCGACCACCGGGCGGTGGACCGGTTGACCGCACAGCTGAAAACCTTCGTCGCCACCGGCGCGCTGGCCAGCGAGCTCGCGCGCGTGCGACGTGCGGTCGCGACCGCGGCAGGCGCCGATCACCCGCTGCTCGCCGATGCGATAGCCGCGCTGCTCACCCACATCGGCGTCTACCGCTGCGACTACCCGGCCCTGTCGCCGACGATGTCGGCGGCAATCGCCGGCACGGCTGCCGAGCGGCCTGAGTTCGCCGCACCGCTTGAGCTTCTGGCCGCCGCGCTCGACCAGGCCGAGCCCGCGGCCAGGCTTCAGCAGCTGTGCGGCGCGGTGACGGCCAAGGCCGTCGAGGACTGCCTGTTCTACCGCGATCCCCGGCTGGTGTCGCTCAACGAGGTGGGCGGTGACCCGCAGCGCTTCGGTGTCACCGCCGCGGAATTCCACCACAGCGCGGCGGTGCGGTCGCGGATGTGGCCGGCCACCATGACCACGCTGAGCACCCACGACACCAAGCGCGGCGAGGACGTCCGGGCCCGTATCGGCGTGCTGTCGCAGGTCGCCGGGTGGTGGACCGAGAGCGTGTCCGGCTGGGAGAAGCTGGCCCCCTCCCCCGACTCCGCGACGGCGT
The DNA here is from genome assembly GCA_964511995.1 of uncultured Mycobacterium sp. Taxonomy (GTDB): domain Bacteria; phylum Actinomycetota; class Actinomycetes; order Mycobacteriales; family Mycobacteriaceae; genus Mycobacterium. The sequence continues at coordinate 47,607 of CAZEHT010000003.1, read as the reverse complement.
TGTTCCTGTGGCAGAACATCTTCGGTGTCTGGCCCGCCGACGGGATGCTGTGCGACACGCTACGGTCCCGGCTGCACGCCTACACCGAGAAGGCGATCCGCGAGGCGCATGCGCACACGTCGTGGACCGACCCCGACGCCGAATTCGAGTCGGCCGTACACCGCTGGCTCGACACCGTGCTCGACGGACCGGTGGCAGCGCAGCTGTCGGCGCTGGTGTCAGGGCTGGACCGGCACGCCCGCAGCGACGCCCTGGGACAGAAACTGCTGGCCCTCACGGTTCCCGGGGTACCGGACGTCTACCAGGGAACTGAGCTCTGGGAAGACAGCCTGGTCGACCCCGACAACCGTCGTCCCGTCGACTTTTCGGCCCGGCGCGCCGCGTTGACGAACCTCGATCACCCTAAGATCGCGGTGGTCGCGGCCGCGCTGCGGCTGCGGCGGGAGCGACCGCAGACGTTCCTGGCGGGGGGGTACCGTCCGTTACTCGCCCGCGGGCCGGCGGCCGATCACGTGATCGCGTTCCTGCGGGGCGCCGATGTGGCGGTCGCGGTTTCCCGATGGACGGTCAAACTGGACGAATCAGGTTGGGGAGAAACGACTTTGGCGTTGCCTGGAAAGACGTGGCGCGACCGGCTGACCGGAGCGGAACTGACGGGGACCGTGGCGTTGTCCGGGCTGTTCTCCGCGTCACCGGTGGCGCTGCTGGTGAGCGGCGATGCCTGAGCACGAGTTCGCGGTCTGGGCTCCCAGACCCGATCGGGTCCGGCTGGACGTCGCGGGCACCGTTGTTCCGATGGTCGCCGACCGGGACGGCTGGTGGCGGGCATCGGTCGACGCCGCGACCGGGGCCCGATACGGATTCCTGCTCGACGATGATCCGCAGGTGCTGCCCGACCCGCGCTCGGCCCGCCAACCTGACGGAGTGCACGGCCGATCCCAGCTGTGGGACGCCGACAGCGCATCCTGGACCGATACCGAATGGGCGGGACGCACGGTGGAGGGCTCGGTCGTCTACGAACTGCACATCGGCACGTTCACCCCTGCGGGCACCTTCGATGGCGCGATCCAAAAGCTCGATCACCTGGTGGATCTCGGCGTCGACTTCGTCGAGCTGATGCCGGTCGGCGCATTCCCGGGGACCCACGGCTGGGGCTATGACGGCGTGCTCTGGTACGCGGTGCACGAACCTTACGGCGGGCCCGACGGCCTAGCGCGCTTCGTCGACGCCTGCCATCGACACGGGCTGGGCGTTCTCGTCGACGCGGTCTTCAATCACCTCGGCCCGTCGGGCAACTACCTGCCCAGGTTCGGCCCGTACCTGTCGACGGACAGCAACCCATGGGGGCAGGGCATCAACATCGCCGGAGCCGGCTCCGACGAGGTCCGCCAGTACATCATCGACGCGGCCCTGCGGTGGATGCGGGTTTTCCATGCCGACGGGCTGCGGCTGGACGCGGTGCATACCATGGTCGACACCACCGCCATCCACATCCTCGAAGAGCTTTCGGCCGAGACCGATGAGCTGGCATACCGGTTGGGCCGCCCGCTGTCACTGATCGCCGAGAGTGACCGCAACGACCCCCGGTTCGTCACACCGCGCGCATCGGGCGGATACGGCATGACGGCCCAGTGGGACGACGACATCCACCACGCGCTGCACACCGCGGTATCCGGTGAACGACACGGCTACTACTCCGATTTCGGTTCGATGCACTCGCTGGCGGCCACGCTGAAGAACGGCTACTTCCATGCCGCGACGTATTCGTCGTTCCGCGGCCGCCGCCACGGCAGGCGACTCGACACGTCGACGATTCCGGGTTCTCGCCTCTTGGCGTACACCAGCACCCATGACCAGGTGGGCAATCGCGCGGCCGGTGACCGGCCGACGGCCTATCTGGATGAGGGACAACTGGCGGTCAGCGCAGCGCTCGCGTTGCTGACCCCCTTCACCGCCCTGCTTTTCATGGGAGAGGAGTGGGCCGCGTCCACCCCGTTCCAGTTCTTCACATCGCATCCCGACCCCGAGATCGCCGAGGCGACCCGCCAGGGACGCAAGGCGGAGTTCGCCGAGCACGGCTGGACCGGTGTGGTCCCCGACCCCCAGGACCCTGAGACCTTCGCGCGTTCGAAGCTGAAGTGGGACGAACTCACCGGCGACCGGCACGCCCGCATCCACCGGCTGTACCGCGATCTGATCGCCTTGCGCCGCAGCGAGCCCGATCTCGCCGACTTCTGGCTCGACCATATGGCGGTCGAGTTCGACGAGGAGCACAAGTGGGCCGTGTTGCACCGGGGCGGCCTGGTGATCGCGTGCAACCTAGGCGCTGAGTCCGTCGTGGTACCGGTCACCGGCGGGGTCGTATTGGCTTGGGGCGCAACACAACCCGATGCGACGACCACGACGCTGGCCGGGCATTCCTTTGCCGTGCTGCGTACATCCGCCCCAGGTCAGCCCTATGTCAGATACCGGTAGGTGGGCGAACCGGGTTCCAACAGCTCGGTGTGGCACTCCGAGCCCCGCATCCGGGCCAGCAGCCCGTCCAGATCGGCGGCCGATCCCAGTTCGATCCCGACAAGGGCTTCACCGGTTTCGCGGTTGTTGCGCTTGACGTATTCGAACAACGTGATGTCGTCGTTGGGTCCCAGGACCTCGTCGAGAAAGCGCCGCAACGCACCCGGCTCTTGCGGGAAGTCGACCAGGAAGTAGTGCTTGAGGCCGAGGTGGACCAGCGAGCGCTCCAGCACCTCACCGTATCGCGACACGTCGTTGTTGCCACCGGAGATCAGGCACACCACCGTCGAACCGGGCTGGATGCCGGCTTCGAGCAGGGCGGCCACCGACAGCGCGCCCGCCGGTTCGGCGACGATGCCTTCGTTCTGGTAGAGATCGAGCATCGCGGTGCACACCGCTCCCTCGTCGACGGTGGTGATCGACACCATGTCGCCGGCCGCCGACAGCGCCGCGAACGGTAGCGCACCCGCCCTGGCGACCGCCGCGCCGTCCACGAACTGGTCGACGTGCTCGAGCGTGACGGGCTCCCCCTCGGCCAGCGCGGCCACCATCGCTGCGGCACCGGCGGGTTCCACCCCGAGAACCGACGTCGCGACGGTGCGTTCGGCCAGATAGCTCGCGATGCCGCTGATACAGCCGCCGCCGCCGACCGGAACGATCACCACATCCGGCTCGGCGCCGAGCTGATCGAGGATTTCCACCGCGATGGTGCCCTGCCCGGCCATCGTCCGCAGATCGTCGTAGGGCGGCACCAGGGTGGCGCCGGTGCGCGCCACGTCCTCGAGCGCGGCTTCGGCGGCCAGGTCGTAGGTTTTGCCGCCGACGATGAGCTCGATGTACTCACCGCCGTGATAGCGGATCCGGTCACGCTTCTGCTTGGGGGTTTTGGCGGGCACGTAGACCCGGCCGTGGATCCTCATCGACCGGCACGCCAGCGCGAAGCCCTGCGCGTGGTTGCCCGCCGACGAGCAGACGACGCCGGCCGCGATCTCGGCGGGACTCAGCTGCAACAGCAGGTTGTAGGCACCGCGCACCTTGTAGGAGCGCACGGTCTGCAGGTCCTCGCGCTTTAGGTAGACCATCGCGCCGGTGATGCGCGACAGGCGGTCGCTGAACTGCAGCGGCGTGGGTGCCACAACGCCGGAGATCCGTTTCGCCGCCGACTCGACATCGGCTGCCGACAGTGGGGAAGCGCCAAGTTTAGGGCTCGGCTCTGCGGACACCGCTCAATGGTGCCACGGGGGATTTCCCCGGCGAAATCAGTTCACCGGTGTCAGCACGAACACCGGGATCTGCCGCGCGGTCTTCGTCTGGTATTCGGCATAGTCCGGCCAGGTTTGCAGTGCGCGCGCCCACCAGGTCGCCTTCTCCTCGCCGAACACCTCGCGAGCCCGGTAGTCGCCGCAGACCGTGCCGTCCTGGAGTTCGACGTGCGGATTGGCCTTAACGTTGTAGTACCAGACCGGGTTTTTCGGCGCGCCGCCCAGCGACGCCACGATGGCGTACTCGCCGTTGTGCTCGACGCGCATCAGCGGGGTCTTGCGAATCTTTCCAGTCTTGGCTCCGGTGGTGGTCAGCAGAATGACGGGCCGGCCTTTGAGTTCGGTGCCCTTCGTTCCACCCGACGCCATGTACTCCTCGGCGTTCTCCCGGGCCCAGTCCGACGTGCTGGGTTCGTACTCTCCTGACAGCGGCATGTAGCCAGCCTAGCGAAATCGAATACCCGCATCCGGTGTTTCGTCTGGCCGAAAATTCATCTTCAAGCTATCCTCAACCTTATGACCACCGCCGAGCATTTCCACTCTGCCGTCACGAGCGGCCCGACGGTGCGCGAAGTGTCGATCGCCGGGGTGCCGTGGCCGGTGTACAAGCTGGTCGCGCTGGCAGTGGGATTCCTGGTGCTGGCCGTGGTCGGCCTGATCACCATGAGCGCCGGTACGGCAGTTCTCAGCGGGACCGCCGCCGCCACCGCAATCTGGGTGACGGCTGGGCACCTACGCCTGCTTAGGTAATCAAGCCGCAGGTCAGGCGCTCAATTTAGGAAACTCGCAGCGCACTCGTCTCACAGCGCCGCATCGGCTCCCCCCAGACTGAAGTGATGACGGAGCCCCCACAGCACCACACCCCGGTCGAGCAGTTCGTACGGCGTGCCGAACACATCGCCGGCCGCATCGGCGGGGATACCCATCGCCACATCCCGTCCTGGCTGAAACCGGGAACGCCGGAGAACCGCCTTCCGGTGCTTGCCGCGATCATCGCCGCGATCACCTTGCAGCGACTGATTCCCACCCACTACACCGTTGTGCCCCGCTGGCCCCTGATCGCGTTGGAGTTGCTACTGCTGGCCGTGCTGGTGGCCATCAACCCGGTGCGACTTTCCCGCCGCACCACCGTCGGGAAGTGGACGAGCCTGGGTCTGACCGCCGCGATCACCGCCGACAGCACCGCCGTCGGCGATGGTGCTGGACTACCGCATCCTCACCGGAGAGGTGAGCAACAACGCGGCGATGCTGCTGGGCAGCGGCGCGGCGATCTTCGTCACGAACGTCATCGCGTTCGCCATCTGGTACTGGGAACTGGACCGCGGCGGACCGTTCGCGCGCCGACGACGATAAGCCCTACCCCGACATCCTGTTTCCACAGATGTCGGATCCCGCCAACTCCAAGCCCGAATGGCACCCACGTTCGTCGACTATCTCTATGTGAGCTACACCAACGTGGTTGCGTTCTCTCCGACCGACACCATGCCGCTGTCCCGCTGGGCCAAACTGATGATGGCGGTGCAGTCCCTGGTGGCCCTGTCGACATTGGCGTTGGTGTTCGCGCGCGCCGTTAACGTGCTCGGGTAGCCGACCTGCTCGGACAACGGCCGATCGCGCTATCCGCCCAGACACCCCGGCCCGAGCAGCGCCTTGAGGTCACCCATCAGCGCCGACGAGGGTGTCACCCGCAGCGACTGGTCCAGCTCCAGCGTCGTGATGCGGTCACCGCTGATCAGCCGCAGATGGACCTGCGCGGTGCCGGGATGGCGGGTCAGGACCTGTTTGAGCGCGGTGACTTTGTCGATGGTGCATTGTCGGGTGGGCAGGCTGACCGCGAGCGGACGGTTCACCTGGGCATTGGAGAAGTCGGGCACCACCAGCTCGTGGGCGATCAGCGATATTCGGTCGTCCTGGGTGCGCACTTTGGCGTTGACGAGCACGACGGCGTCGTCGGCGATTTCGGCCCCGTACATCGAATAGGTCTGCGGGAAGAACAGCACCGCTACACCACCGGTAAGATCCTCCAATTGTGCTGAAGCCCAAGGCAATCCGCTCTTGTTGATGCGTCGCTCGACGCCGGCGAGGATGCCGCCTACCCTGACCGGGGCATCGTTGGCGATATCGCCGTCGAGGATCGCCGGTATGGGGGTGTCGACCTGGGCCGCCAGCAGATGCGCCACGCCGTTGAGCGGGTGGCCGGACACGTAGAGACCCAGCATTTCGCGCTCCAGGCCGAGCTTGTGCTTGTCGTCCCATTCGTCGTCGGGGACCTTGACGGTAAACACGGGGTCGCCGTCGGCTCCGTTGCCGTCGGTACCACCGAACAGGTCGAACTGGCCGATGGCCTCGGCCTTCTTGGTGCCCAGCACCGAATCGACGGCGTCGGCGTGCACCAGGAACAGGCCTTTACGGGCGTGCTTGAGCGAGTCGAATGCTCCGGCCTTGATCAGCGACTCGGTGACCTTCTTGTTGCAGGCCGCCATGTCGATCTTGCTGAGGTAATCGGAGAAGTTAGCGAATTTGCCCTTGCCGGAACGGGTTTCGATGAGCGACGCGACGACGTTGGCGCCGACGTTGCGCACCGCGCCGAGCCCGAACCGGATGTCGGGACCCACCGACGCGAAGTGCAGCCCGGATTCGTTGACGTCGGGCGGCAGCACGGTGATGCCCAGCTTGCGGCAGTCGGCCAGGTACACCGCGGCCTTGTCCTTGTCGTCACCGACCGAGGTCAACAGTCCGGCCATGTACTCCGCGGGATAGTTCGCCTTGAGGTAGGCCGTCCAGTAAGACACCAGCCCGTAGCCCGCGGCGTGCGACTTGTTGAACGCGTAGTCGGCGAAGGGCAGCACCGTCTCCCACAGCGCCTTGATCGCGCCGGCGGAGAACCCGTTGGCGGTCATGCCCCCGGAGAAGCCCTCGAACTCCTTCTCCAGCACCTCGCGCTTCTTTTTGCCCATGGCCTTTCGCAGCGTGTCGGCTCGGGCCAGGCTGTAGCTCGCGACCTTCTGCGCGATCCGCATGATCTGTTCCTGGTAGACGATCAGGCCGTAGGTCTCGGCCAGGATCTCGCGCAGCGGCTCCTCGAGTTCGGGGTGGATCGGCTTGATGGCCTGCCGGCCGTTCTTGCGGTCGGCGTAGTCGTTGTGGGCGTTCATGCCCATCGGCCCGGGCCGGTACAGCGCGAGCACCGCGACGATGTCCTCGAAACCGGTGGGTTGCATGCGGCGCAGGAGGTCACGCATCGGGCCGCCGTCGAGTTGGAAGACGCCCAGAGTGTCGCCGCGCGACAGCAACTCGAAGGTTGCCGGGTCGTCCAGCGACAGCGACTCCAGGACCAGGTCGACGCCCCTGTTGGCCTTGATGTTGTCCAGCGCGTCACCCATGATCGTCAGGTTGCGCAGGCCCAGGAAGTCCATTTTCAGCAGGCCGATGGCCTCACACGACGGATAGTCCCAGCCGGTGATGACGGCACCGTCCTGCGGCCGCTTCCACAGTGGGATGGCGTCGATGAGCGGTTCGGAACTCATGATCACCGCGCACGCGTGCACACCGGCGTTGCGCACCAGGCCTTCCAGCCCGCGAGCGGTCTCGTAGATCGTGCGCACGTCGGGATCGGTGTCGATCAGCCCGCGAACCTCGGCGGCCTCCTTGTACCGCTCGTGGTCGGGGTTGGTGATGCCGGACAGCGGGATGTCCTTGGCCATGATCGCCGGCGGCAGCGCCTTGGTGATCCGGTCGGCGATCGCGAACCCGGGCTGGCCGTAGTGCACCCGGGCCGAATCCTTCAGCGCCGCTTTGGTTTTGATGGTGCCAAAGGTAATGACCTGGGCGACGCGGTCGCTGCCGTACTTGTCTGCGGCGTAACGCACCATCTCGCCGCGGCGGCGGTCGTCGAAGTCGATGTCGATGTCGGGCATCGACGTGCGCTCGGGGTTCAGGAACCTTTCGAACAGCAGCCCGTGCGGGATTGGGTCGATGTCGGTGATCCGCAGCGCGTAGGCCACCAGGGAGCCCGCGGCGGAGCCGCGGCCCGGGCCCACGCGGATGTCCACCGAACGCGCGTAGTTGATCAGGTCCGCCACGATGAGGAAGTACGACGGGAAGCCTTTGGCGCAGATGACGTCGATCTCGTAGTCGGCGCGGTCGGTGTATTCAGCCGGCACCCCATCAGGGAACCGGCGTCGCAGGCCGGCGCCCACCTCGTGCCGAAGCCACGAAGACGGGTCGTGGCCGTCGGGGACACCGAAGACCGGCATGCGATCGCGAAGCTGCCACACATCGGCGTAGGACTGGACTCGCTGCGCGATCAGCAACGTGGTGTCGCACGCGCCCGGCACCTCGTCATCGAAAATGCGGCGCATTTCTGCCGCCGACTTCAGGTAGTAACCGTCGCCGTCGAATTTGAACCGGTTGGGATCCGACAGCGTCTTGCCGGTCTGAACGCACAGCAGCGCCTCGTGGTTGTGCGCGGCGTCACGGGTGACGTAGTGGCAGTCGTTGGTGGCCAACGGAGGTATCGCGAGTTTGCGTCCGATCTCCAGGAGCCGTTCGCGAACTCGCCGCTCGATGGAAAGGCCGTGATCCATCACTTCGAGGAAGAAATTCTGCGGGCCGAAGATCTCGCGCCACCGGGCCGCCGCGGCCAGTGCCTCCTGGTCGTGGCCGAGCCGCAGCCTGGTCTGCACCTCACCGGACGGGCAGCCGGTCGTCGCGATGATGCCGTCGGCATGTTCGGCGATGATCTCGGCGTCCATCCGGGGCCACTTGCCCAATTGACCCTCGAACGAGGCGAGCGACGACAGCCTGAAGAGGTTGCGCAGCCCGGCGGCGTTCTCGGCGAGCAGGGTCATGTGCAGGTAGGCGCCGCCCGCCGACACGTCGTCGGCACGCTGACCGGGATCGCCCCAGGTGACCCGGCGAGTGTCGAACCGGGAGCCCGGCGCGATGTAGGCCTCCACCCCGATGATCGGCGTGATTCCCACCGCGGTTGCCTTGGAGTAGAACTCGCTGGCACCGAACATGTTTCCGTGGTCGGTCATCCCGACCGCGGGCATCTCGAGGCGCTGGGCTTCGGCCAGCATGGGTTCGATCTTGGCGGCGCCGTCCAGCATCGAGTACTCGGTGTGGTTGTGCAGATGCACATACGAGCCGGCCGACGAACTGCTGTTCCCCATAGGCGTGTCAGTTTAGGGGGGCGCCCCGACAGTCCCCGTCACCTCCCGGGCGGGTCGGGGATGTTGCGGCGTGGCGCGCCTGGCGTGTCCCGGACGCGCAGTGGATCGCCGCGGTGCCCGTCGTGCTCGCCGGGCGGTGCTTGTCAGTGGTGCTGCCGGCGTGCACTTCCGGGGCGGATCAGACCGGGCACACCCAGCACGCCACCGGGACCGCGGGTGCTCCCGCACCGGCGCCGCGACAACATCGGCCACCATCTCCGCGGCACCGACGGCATCCCCGTCCGGTCCGTCGTTCGAATGCGCCTACGCCGGAAGCGACGCCGAACAGCTGGTACGGGGATCCCGAGTTCGCGGCGCTCGACCGCCTGCTCGCCGACGAGTGCCTCAACGCCAGCATCGTGGTGGGCTCGACAAGGAGGCACTGGTCAGTGAGCAGAGAGGCTGGGTTTCCGGCCGCGACGGCTGCTGGAAAGACGACGATCTCCGAACGCCTCCGAATACGGCCGTCAGGATGTCACGTTCTGTGAACACCAGCGCGGGGTCAAGGTGACTTCTACGACAACGAGTTCACCTGCCGAACTCCCTGACCGAGGCTCCCTTCGCCCACGGGCCGGGCGTCAGTTCAGGTGCAGCGTATGAACCCGCACCGTGACATTGTCCTCGGCGTCAACATGCCCGGCGTCCCGGTAGTGCTGCTCGAGCGGACCGGCGAAATCAGCGACCCGGGCCAGCACCCTATCGCCTACCGCGCCCTCGATAGGCGTGACATCCACCTCGAGACGGATGTCGTCGAGGCAGCGGGGACACTGCATGCTGACGTGATTGGGGATCGACGACAAGGCGTTGCTCCTCAAGCTCGATTGGACTCGATTTTGAGTCGTCAATCCTTGATAGCCCGTCACCCGCCGTTCCGGTCGTGGGAAAAGGTGTGATGCTGTCGTGCCGTCATGTGATCTTGCATCCCGGCAGCATCCAGTATGACCTAGCTCACGCCTCGTCCGCCTCGGCTGTGTCAGCAGCACCACGAGCCGCACTGGTACCACCGCCCGCCAACGGCCTACCAGCCGCTCCCAAACAGCAGAGGTGCGCGATGCGCCCCGTTGCGCCCAAGGGCCGGTGCATGAATCTTGGTGGATGCCGGGATCACCTCCGGGTGCCAATGTCGAAATCTCAGCCGACAAGCCTGCGTGGGTACCCGTTACCGCCGAACTCGCACATCGGGTGAGACGACGGGAACTCAGCCCGAGTTGCGATGTCCTCCGGCTGATTTCGCACGCAATCAAATGCCACCGGGTGGACGCCACGCAACGTTATGGGCTCATACCGGATGGCCAAACTCGGGTTTCTTTGAACGCCAACAATTTTAAAGGCCATAATTGGCCCGTGCGAGGGAGCCGGCGGGCAGGAGCGGCGATGGCTGACACAGCCGTGTTCATATTTTGGGGTCAGGTGGTCCAAGGACGTGAACGTCGCGCCGCCAAGGTCTACGAGGACCTGCGGAAATACCTCGACCGAGCGCAACGCAATGGTTCGATCAAAGGGTTCGAAACGGGCGTCTTCGGCCCGGCGTCGGGTCTCGGCGGATTTCTCGCGGTGCGGGGCAACGAGGAGCAGCTCGGCGACCTGCGCAACAGCAAAAGGTTCCGGCTGCTGATGCTGCGGACCAAATTGGTCGTCAAGCAACTGAAAGTGGCTAAGGCCTTACTCGGTTCGAACATCTTCGACCAGGCGCGCGAATACCAGAACGAGCTCGGCAACCTCGACAAGTGGTGAGAACAAGCCGTCACCGGCGGTGATAGGCCGCGGGAAACCGCCCCTCTGCCGGTGACGCCATCCATGCCGCCGAGCGAGCGCCGCCTCAGTGGGTGCGACGAAGGACGTCGAGTGCGTTGCTCAGGTCCGCGGGGTAGGGGCTCGTGATCTCGACGCGGCGCCCATCGGCGGGATGGGTGAATGCCAGGGAGCGAGCATGTAGCCACTGCCGTTGCAGACCAAGCCTTTTCGCAAGTTTTGGGTCGGCTCCGTAGGTGAGGTCGCCGCAACAGGGATGGTGCAGGGCAGCGAAATGCACCCGAATCTGGTGTGTGCGCCCGGTTTCGAGGTGAACGTCGAGCAGGCTCGCCGCGACGAACGCTTCGAGCGTGTCGTAGTGGGTGACACTGTGGCGGCCGTGTTCGGTGACCGCAAATTTCCAGTCGTGTCCGCGGTGGCGCCCGATGGGCGCGTCGATGGTCCCGCTGCTGGGATCGGGGTGCCCCTGCACCAACGCGTGATAACGCTTCTCCACCGCACGGTTGCGAAACGCCCGCTTGAGCGCTGTGTAGGCGCGCTCCGACAGTGCCACCACCATGACACCTGAGGTGCCGACGTCGAGCCGTTGGACGATGCCCTGCCGTTCGTGGATCCCCGATGTGCTGATCCGAAAGCCCGCCCCGGCCAGACCTCCGAGCACGGTCGGCCCATGCCACCCCACGGTGGCGTGGGCCGCCACACCAGGCGGCTTGTCGACGGCCACGATGTCGTCGTCGGCATAGAGGATGGCCATGCCCTCGATGACTTCGGGGGTGTTCTCGACGGCGGTGGGCGCCTCGGGCAGCCGCACCTCCAACCACGCACCCGCGGTCAGTTTGTCGGACTTGCCCGCCGGGGCGCCGTCGACGTCAACGCCGCCCTCCTCGGCCAGTGCCGCGGCGGCCGTGCGCGACAGTCCCAGCAGCCGCGCCAGACCGGCGTCGACACGCATGCCGGTCAATCCCTCGGGGACCGGCATCGAGCGGGTGGCCATCAGCCGCCACCGCCGCCTTCACCGGGTCCGTCTCCTCCGCCGTCTCCGTCACCGAGCTTCCGGCGGCTCTGGGTGTCGAAATCGAAGCCGAGCAGCGACAACCCGACCAGCAGTATGGCTCCGCCGACCACTGCCGGGTCGGCGACGTTGAACACCGGCCACCAGCCGATCGACAAGAAGTCGACGACGTGGCCGCGCAGCGGACCCGGCGACCGGAAGAACCGGTCGATCAGGTTGCCCAGGGCGCCGCCGAGAATCATGCCGAGGCCGATAGCCCACCACGGCGAAACGAGCCGGCGGCCCATCCAGACGATTCCGATCACCACAGCCGTCGCGATGAGCGTCAGCACCCATGTGTAGCCCGTGGCCATGGAGAACGCGGCACCGGAGTTGCGCACCAGGGTCCACGTGACGAAGTCGCCGATGATCGAGATGGGCTCACCGGGGGTGAGCAGACGGACGGCGAGTACCTTCGTCGCAAGGTCGAGGGCCAGCACGACGGCGGCCACTGACAGCAGCAGCTTGAGCCGGCGCCGCGGCGGCGAACCCGCCGCGGCGCCGGCGCCTCCGACTTCGGGCGAGGAGGGCTGGGACGGCCCATCCGTGGCTTCGGCCACCGGCTCGGCCGAGCCGGGTGTTTCGTCGGTCACTCCCCCATCATTCCCTAACGCGTCGCCACCCATTGCTGAGGCATGATCGGCACCATGAGCCGTCTCGTCGTCATCGCAACCGGCGGAACCATCTCCGCCGGAGCCGGCGCCGATGGCGTGCTGCGCCCGGTGCTGCGCGGGTCCGAGCTCGTCGCAGGCCACGACAGCGGACACGACGTGACCGTGGTCGAGCTGATGGCAGCCGATAGCTCCCAATTCGGTCCGCGCGACTGGGACGCGATGAGGTGCGCCGTCCGCCAGGTCGTGGCCGACGGCGCCGACGGGGTGGTGATCACGCACGGCACCGACACGCTGGAGGAGACGGCGCTGTGGCTGGACCTCTGCTATGACGGCGCCCCGCCCGTCGTGCTGACGGGAGCCGTCCGCAGCGCCGACGATCCGGCCGCCGACGGACCGGCCAACCTGATCGACGCGTTGACGGTGGCCGCCAGTGCCGAAGCCCGGCAACGCGGTGTGCTGGTGTGCTTCTCCGGTCGGGTGCTGGCACCGCCCGGCCTCCGGAAAGTGGCCGCCCCGGACGGATTCGCCGGAACGGTCATCGCAGCGGTGTGTAACGGACGATTCTCCGCGCGGCAGCCGTCTATCCGCCGATTCTTCGGCAATCTTTGCGCTGCTCGAGCGCCGAGGGTCGACATCGTCGCCGTGTACGCGGGCAGCGACAGTGTGGCGATGGACGCCGGTGTGGCAGCCGGTGCCCGCGGCATCGTGCTGGAGGCCCTGGGCTCGGGTAACGCCGGAGCGGCGGTGGTCGACGGGGTGCGCCGGCATTGTCGTGACGGCATCGCGGTGGCGGTGTCCACCCGGGTGGCCGGGGGCGCCGTCGGCCCGGGCTACGGCCCGGGCCGCGAGCTGGCCGAAGCCGGCGCGGTGATCGCGCCTGCGCGACTCGGGCCGCCGCAGGCCCGCATCGTTCTGATGGCGGCGCTGGCCGCGGGTTCAACCGTCGCTGACGCCTTCGCCGGACTCGGCTGAGCCCCTGTCGAGATAGGCACCCCAGTCCAGGCTGTCGATCGGGTTGGCGCTGTGCACGTCGCCGGCATCGACCGGGAATGACCGCACCCGCCCCGGACCCGTCGCCCGCGATTCGAATCGCACACTCATCACCCCGTGCCCCGCGCCCTGTATCCAGCCGTGCCCGAACAGGGGGTGCCTGACGTCGTCGCCCACCCTTCGCCCACCGGAATTCCGCTCGGGTTCCGGCAGCGGTGCGCGGGGTTCGCCGAGTTCGGCCTCCCGCTGCTCGAGTTCGGGGAAGAGCGATTCCTGGCGCACTTCGGACAGCCCCGAAAAGCCCACCCCGAGAAGTCGAATCGGACCCACCTGCGTGGGGTCGAGCAGCAGCCGGCGTGCGGTCGCTACCAGCGTCGCCGGTTCCGCGGTCGCATAGGGCAGGGTCGCCGAGCGAGTCAACGTCGACATGTCGGCCTTCTTCAGTTTCACCGTCACGGTCCGTGCTCCACGCCCGTCGCGCATGAGCCGCCGGCAGGCGTGCTCCCCGATCGGGCCCACGGCATCGTGCAGTTGGCGCAGCGTGGTCAGGTCCGCCGCGAAAGTGGACTCGGCGCTGATCTGTTTGGCCTCGGCGCGTTCGGCGACGGGCCGGTCGTCGATGCCGCGGGCCAGCCGGTGCAGCGCGGGTCCGATCGCGCCACCGAGGATGTCGGCCGCTTCGCCTCCGGACAGGGCGGCGAACTGCCCGACGGTGTGGACGCCGAGGCGGTGCAGTCTGTCCTCGGCGACCGGTCCGATGCCCCACAACCGGCGCACCGGCAACCCGTCGAGCAATCCGCGCTCCGCGTCGCTACCGACGACGCGGATGCCGTCGGGCTTGGCCAGCCCCGAGGCGATCTTGGCCATCTGCTTACCCGAGCCCGCACCGACCGAGGCGACCAGGCCGGTCTCGGCACGCACCAAGGCGCGCAGTTGGACGCAGAACCGCTCGACCTCGGCGGCGTTGGCGCCGGCGAGCTCCGCCGGCTCACCGAACGCCTCGTCGAGCGAAAGCTGTTCGAGCACCGGAACCACCGACCGGACGGTGTCGAGCACCCGCCGGCTGGCCACCGCGTAGACCGCCCCCCGCGGGGGAAGCACCACCGCACCCGCACCGACCAGTCTGCGTGCCTGATGCATCGGCATCGCCGAACGAGCCCCGAACGCGCGGGCCTCGTAGCTGGCGCCGGCAACCACTCCCCGGCCGCCGTCACCGCCGACGAGGACGGGGCGCCCGCCCAGGGTTGGGCGGGTCAACTGCTCCACCGACGCGAAGAACGCATCCATGTCGAGGTGCAGGACCCAGCGATCCACGACTGCCGATGGTAAGCCGATGGCGGTCGTATACGGCCGACGCATCCGTCCGCCGACCGCCGCGAGTCGACACCGACATTACGCAGACTCCGCCTCCGACTTTGCCGCACAACGTCGACGTCGGCGAGCGGTGGCGAGAGATGTCGAGAGATGCCGAGAGGTGCCGAAAGGTGGCGAGAGATGGCGTCAGACCTTGGTGATCGCCACACTCACCCCGTCGCCGATCTTGGCGCCGTCGGTCAGGGCATCCGCTGCGACGATATCGAAGCGCGTCGCGAGAATCTCGCCGGCGATCAGGTCGCGATGCCGGTGCGCCCACTGCTCTTTACCGGCCGGGGCGGCGAACACGACCGTTATCCGGTCCGACACATCCAGTCCCGCCGACTTGCGCAGATCCTGCAGTTCGCGGATCCGGTCCTTGGCCCAGCCCTCGGACTCCAGCTCGGGCGTGACGGCCGCATCGAGTACGACGAGCCCGTCCCCCCCGGGCAGCGCGGCGGTGCAGTCGGGCTCGGCCGCAACCAGTTTCGAGGTGTACTCCCCGGGAAACAGCGTGGCGGGGCCGGCGGTCAGCGTTCCGTCGGAATTGACCACACCCTGGCCCCCCTTTACCGCTTTGATTGCGGCCTGCACGTCCTTGCCGATCCGGGGCCCAGCCGCGCGCGCGTTCACCGCCAGTTCGAAGCGGCCGTATGCCGCGATGTCGTCGGTGAGTTCGACGGCCTTGACGTTGAGCTCGTCGGCGATGAGGTCGACGAACGGCCGCAGTTGCTCAGGCCGCTCGACGGCGACGGTCAGTTTCGGCAACGGCAGGCGGACCCGCAATTTCTTGGCCTTGCGAAGCGACGAACCGATCGAGCACACGTCGCGCCCCCGGTCCATCGCGGCAACCAGCTCGGGATCCGACGGCAGGTTTGCCGCCGGCCAGTCCGTCAGGTGCACCGAGCGCTCACCGGTCAGTCCGCGCCAGATCATCTCGGTTGCCAGCGGGAGCAGCGGAGCCGCCAGCCGCGCCGTGACCTCGAGCACGGTGTGCAGCGTGTCGACGGCGTCGGGGTCTTCCTGCCAGAACCGGTTACGCGAGCGACGCACGTACCAGTTGGTCAGCGCTTCGGTGAATTGCCGCAGCTGCTCACAGGCCCCCGAAATGTCGCAGATGTCCATGGCGGCGGTTAGGTCGTCGCGCAACCACGCCAGCTTGGCCAGAATGTACCTGTCGAGCACGTGTGGCGAATCCGTCCGCCACGTGCCGACTTTCGGCGCGTAGAGCGCCAAGAAGCTGTAGGCGTTGGACAACGGCAGCAGCACCTGACGCACACCCTCGCGGATGCCCTGCTCGGTCACGATCAGGTTGCCCCCCCGCAGGATCGGCGAGGCCATCAAAAACCAGCGCATCGCATCGGATCCGTCGCGGTCGAACACCTCCGTTACGTCGGGATAGTTGCGCAGCGACTTGCTCATCTTCTGGCCGTCGTTGCCCAGCACGATGCCGTGCGCCACACAGGTCTTGAATGCGGGCCTGTCGAACAGGGCGGTGGCCAGCACGTGCAGCGTGTAGAACCAGCCGCGGGTCTGCCCGATGTACTCGACGATGAAGTCGCCCGGGAAGTGCGCTTCGACACCCTGGACACCCTTCACGCCCTCCACGCCGTAATGGCCGTCGGGGCCCTCGATACCGCTGACACCGTCGAACCACTTCTGGTTCTCGAACGGGTAGTGCACCTGCGCGTAGGGCATCGAACCCGAGTCGAACCACACGTCCAAGACGTCCTCGATGCGCCGCATCGTCGATCGGCCCGTCGGATCGTCTGGGTTGGGCCGGGTCAGTTCGTCGATGTAGGGCCGGTGCAGGTTGGCCGGCCGCACGCCGAAGTCCCGCTCGAGGTCGTCGAGACTGCCGTACACGTCGATTCGGGGGTAGGCGGGGTCGTCGGACTTCCACACCGGGATCGGCGTGCCCCAGTACCGGTTCCGCGAAATCGACCAGTCCCTTGCGCCCGAGAGCCATTTGCCGAACTGTCCGTCCTTGACGTGCCCGGGATACCACGTGATGTCCTGGTTGAGTTCCACCATGCGGTCGCGAAAGTCGGTGACCTTGACGAACCACGACGACACCGCACGGTAGATCAGCGGATTGCGGCACCGCCAGCAGTGCGGATAGGAATGCTCGTAGGTCTCGTGCCGAAACAGCACTGCCCCATTGGATTTCGCCGAGCCCGTACCGTACTTGAGGTCGCGGATGATGTGCGGGTTGGCGTCGAACACGTGCTGGTCGCGGTAGTCGGGAACGGTGGCGTCGAAGCGGCCCTTGGAGTCCACGGGCGTGACCGGCACGATTCCGACGGTGTCGGTGGTGATCTTGTCGTCCTCGCCGTAAGCCGGGGCCATGTGCACGATCCCCGTGCCGTCCTCGGTGGTGACGAAGTCTGCGCGCAACACCTGGAACGCGTTGTGCGCGCCCGACGTCGCCACGAAGTACGGGAACGGCGGCAGATACCGCATGCCGATCAGGTCGGCGCCGGTGTAGCGGCCCCGTACCACGGGCTCCTCCCCGAACTCGCGCGCGTAGGCGGGCAGGCGGGCCTCGGCGAGCACGTAGCGTTTGCCGTCGGGGCCGGCCACCTCGACGTAGGTGACCTCAGGGTTGACCGCCACCGCCTGATTAGACGGCAGCGTCCACGGCGTAGTGGTCCAGACCAGCAGGTGCGCACCCGCCAGCGGCCCGCCGGAATCGTCGGGGATTGCGAAGCCGACCGTGATGGCCGGATCCTGGCGGCTCTGGTAGACGTCGTCGTCCATGCGCAGCTCGTGGCTCGACAGCGGGGTTTCGTCGTTCCAGCAATAGGGCAGCACCCGCACGCCCTCGTAGGCCAGGCCCTTGTCCCACAGCTGCTTGAATGCCCAGATCACCGATTCCATGAAGCTGGCGTCCAGCGTCTTGTAGTCGTTGTCGAAGTCGACCCAACGCGCCTGGCGGGTTACGTAGTCCCGCCACTCGTCGGTGTATTTAAGGACCGAGGCCCGGCATGCCTCGTTGAACTTCCCGATGCCCATCTCGTCGATCTGGGCCTTGTCGGTGATTCCGAGTTGCCGTTGCACCTCCAGTTCGGCGGGCAGTCCATGGGTGTCCCAGCCGAACCGGCGTTCCACCTTGTAGCCGCGCATCGTGCGGTAGCGCGGGACGATGTCCTTGACGTAGCCGGTCAGCAGGTGCCCGTAGTGCGGGAGGCCGTTGGCGAACGGCGGACCGTCGTAGAAGACGTACTCGGGCGCACCGTCGCGGCGCTGGATGCTCGCCCGGAAGGTGTCGTCGGCCTCCCAGTACTCCAGCACCCCGAGCTCGAGTGCCGGGAAGTTCGGTGCGCCCTGGCTCAGCTTGGGATAGCCGGTGTCGGTCACGAGTCGTCTCCTGTGCCGGTGTTGCTGGCACGGGGACGACGAAACGCGCCGGTGCGCGAGAGCCGCGGTACCACCCCGCTTGCGTGCGTGCGGCACGCCACTCGATGAGGCTGTGACGGACCCACCCGTTCGGTTCTACTGAGCCGGAGCTCCGATGCTGGAAATCCCTGTGCCGTTCTTCCGAAGGCTCCCCGGTGATGGCCGGATCGGCGCCGCTGACGATCATTCTAATTGCCGGCACAAAACGCCGGCGGGGTGGGCTTGATGCGACTCGTTCCCTCATTCGGGATCACCGGCGTGAAGCATAGCCTGAGCGTGCTGCGGGTGCTCATCGGCGGAATCTTGTCGGCGATGCCGCTGCGACGCCTCAGGCAGGTCCAGGATGATGTTTCACGCCGACAGCCCGCTTGCCCGCGACCGTATCGTCTGGCCTTTCTGCGATCTGCTTGGCGCTGACGACGTTCGCAAATCACGCGGGAACGCGGACGGAGCAGGGTGATCGGCGATCGGGACCGACGCCGGGTGATCCGCTCGCTGCGCACCGAGATAGCCGTGACGGGTTGGGCTAGAACGGCTCTGGCGGCACTGACCGTGCTCGGGATCGCCCCGTGGCATCCGGCGACGTGGTGGAATGCGGCTTTGCCGATCACCTGCCGATCACCCCGTCCTACAGCCTTCACGCGATCGTCCAGTTGTGGTTCTTCCATGTAACTTCGCTGTCGGTGGCCGGATTTGCCGTTATCCCAGCTAACTCTTCCCGAAAAGCGTCTCTAGAACATTGCCAACCATCAACCTCGCTAACAATTGTGTTTTTAACCAGCTTCGCTGCATCATTTCATTGTGGACATAGTTAAGCTCCTATAACGGTCACCAGTGCGATCAGGTAATCAAATCGCCCTTAGGTAGCTTTCGCACCGATGCGGCGTGGGGACCGCCCGGGTGACCACGACCTGCGGCAGCTCGTTGCACAGTTGAACTCAGTTGCAATACAACAGAGTTCGATGATATGGCGGACGTGTCCCGAATCGTTCAAATGAGGTAGTCAGCGGTATCGACTCTGATTTTCCCAAAAGTCCGTGGCCTCATAATCCACCGTTTACGATCATGCGCTAGTGGGCGCGAGAGCCGCCAGAGAGGTCAAGAATGCCGTTGTAATAGTTAGCTTGCAGTCGTCATAATCCCGATGGCGCCACTACCCGGCGCTGGGAGCCGCTACCTTTCATTACTGCGAAAGAGTCGATTACGGCATCGTGGGCACTTCGTTCGCCGTCTGCCGCACCCTCTATGCGGAATTGAACGCCCCAAGCCGCAAACCACTTTGTCTCGGTGCTCCGCGCATGTCCTGCCCAAACTGAAAGAACGGGAATCGCATGTTCAAGAAGACCGTCGTCGTATTGACCTCCGTGACCGTCACAGCGTTGGCAGCTCCAGCGTCGGCAATGGGCGCCACGGTCCTGATGGTCGGCGGGATCACCACGCCCGTCCTCCCCGACTTGCTGATGGAGATGGCGCTCGACGGGCAGTTCACCGGTGTCGACCCCGTTTCGAACACACCCTGGACGCGAGTGAACGTCCCCTGGCCGGCGCAGGTGGCCCCGTTCTACGGGGTCGTGTCCCTGGGCGATTCCGTTGCGATAGGCACCGATCGGCTCCGCACCGCCATCCTCACCACCGCCGGACCGAAGACCGTCCTGGGAGTGTCCGCCGGCTCGCTGGTCGTCGACGAAGTAATGCGCGAACTTGCCGATGACCCCGGGGCGCCTCCCAAGACCGAGCTGACCTTCATCGTCATCGCCGACGGCAGCCAACCCTTGCAACCATCCGACGACCCGCTCATGAATCTGACCCGCACATTGAGCGGATACACGTATAAGGCCCCGGCGGAGACTCAATACAACCTGATCGTGGTGACGTCCGAATACGACGGCTTCGCCGACTGGCCCGACAGGTGGTGGAACGTGGCCGCCAGCGCAAACGCCGCCGCCGGCATCTTGGTTCGCCACTCAGACACGTTCCTCACGGACCTGGATTCTGTGCCTGACGAAGACATCACCGTTGAAACGAACTCCCGCGGTGGTGTAACCACGAGCTATTTCGTTCGGGCCGAACACCTTCCGCTCGTAACCTTGTTTCCCGCGCTGGCTCCCATGGAAGCAGCGCTCAAGCAACAGGTGGATGCCGGCTACCGCCGCAATGACGCCGTCTCGGAGGGTTCGGACGCTTCGCCACTGAGGACAGCGGCCGATGCAAAAGCGCCCGCATCGGCGATCGATTCGATCACAGATGTGCTGTCGCAACCGCTTGAGCAGGCCGCGAGCAGAGCACGGCTGCTCGTCGACGCGGTTGACGACCTCTCGAGCGCGTCACAGCGCTCGACGAACGTTCTCGCCAAGGCATTGAAGACGGTCACCGACACCGCAACCGACGCGATCGCGGTGAGCGCCGCCGGCGCCACCGACACCACGGACGCTCCCCCCGTCAGGACGAGCAGCTGGATCGGCAAGCAACCGTCTTCCACCCGGGTGAGTGAGCCGGTTGGCTCCCGCCTGTCGAAAGGACTCGGCGCTTTGCGGCGCACGTTTACCGGCGGTGTCCCGGGTGCCCACGAAGCTGGCCGCGTGCGCACTCGTGTCGGCGACAGTCCGAGCGGTCCGCAAAAGGTCCGCAAGGCCGACCACGCGGCAACCGCGCGCGACGGCAACCGCGCGGACCGCAAGTCCAGTGAGGCCGGACCGTCCCGTAAGCACAGCGGTCGCAAGGCCAAGGACCATTGAGCCCTCAGAACCGCTCAGAACCGGTAATGAAGCACCATTGTGCGCATGATCCGGGACGCTTTCGCGCTCCGCGCCACGAGGCGGGACGTGAACCGCCCGATCGGCGGCAGCTCTGAAACCTCGGGGGCGCGGGTGAGGAAGATCTCGCCGACCAGCGTGAGTCCGTTGACCCAATGTTGCGGACTGCGGGGATCGTTGAACCCGGGATTGACCATGCCGGCGGCGACGGCGGCGAACGCACGGGAGTGTCTGAGCACCCAGATGGCATAGGTGGAGTAGGCGTTGAGAGCCAGCTCCCCATTCGGGAAGCGGCTGCCGAGTCGGTTGAACAAGGACACGACGTCGTCATGGGCGAGAAACGGGACGACACCATCGGCGACGATCACGGCCGGCCGGTCGGCGGGGATGTCGTCGAGCCAACCCGGATCCGTCACGTCGGCGCCGACGATATGGGCGTTGCCGGGCCGCGGTAGCACCCGCTTCCGGAGGGCGACCACGTCTGGGAAGTCGATGTCGTACCAGTCGACGGTCGGAGGAGGGTTGACCCGGAACATCCTGGTGTCCAGACCCGCTCCAACATCCAGGACGACCGCGTCCGGGTGGCGGGCGACGAACCGGCGCACAATGTCATCGAGTCGTTTGGTCCGTACCGCGACGTCGAAGACCCTGGACCGTGGGTCGAGTGCTTTTGTGTTCAGGCTGGGGAGCCTCTCCAACCCGTAGCCGATCGTCGTCATGATCTCGTCGGCCATGGTGTCGCCCAGGAACGGGCGTGGGAGACGGCTGTCAAGGGCCCTGCTCCCCAGCGTGAGGAACAGGCTCTCTTGCGCTGGCGTGAACTGCGGAAGGGCAATGCTCATATGGTCGTCAGCGCTCCCCACTCGGGGAGGACATCATCAGCCGTGATGCACGGCGGGGTTCAACCCGGCGTCAGCTCTGATCCTTTGACCCGGCACCCGCGCCCTTGCCTCTCTTGCCGCCGGGAGTGCGGGCCTTACCGGCCTCGCCGCGAGAACCGGCCTTACCGGCCTCGCCGCGAGAACCGGCCTTACCGGCCTCGCCGCGAGAACCG
>CAZEHT010000003.1:0-25552 GCA_964511995.1 uncultured Mycobacterium sp. | reverse complement strand
GGCCTTACCGGCCTCGCCGCGAGAACCGGCCTTACCGGCCTCGCCGCGAGAACCGGCTTTGGCCTCGCCTTCGCGGGTGCCGGGTGCGCCCGCCTCGGCCCCGTCTGGGCTGGGCGCGCCGGCCTTGACGCCGTCCTTCAGCCCGCCGGTCACCTTTGAGATACCCGAGCTGACCTGATCGGCCGCGGAGCGCAGTACGCCCTTGAGCGCGCCACGGGGCCTGGTTGCATCGCCGCGGACCTTTTTGGGCTCTGCCGTGCCGCCGTCGCCGGTCACGTCGGTTGGCGTCGTAGCGGTTGACAGCGCACCAGAGGAGTCAGTGAGCTTCGCCTTGAGCCTCGCGAACGGCTTGAGCCGCTCAACCGGCTTGTCCGCGCGATCCGTTGTTTGGCCGGGTTCTGGATCCGTGCTCGCCGGCACCACCGCGCCGTGGGCGGGAGCCTTTTCGGCGGGACGGGTGAACAGCCTCTTCGCCGCTTGCCTGTCCGCGACAGGGAGCGCCAAGGACGCCAAAGACTGGATGACGGAGGTGGAAGAGACCGCCTGCGTGCCCGCGCCGGACCGGCTGGCCGCGATGGAGCTGACATCCGGTGCAATATCGCTCGGCTCACTGATGCCGAACAATCGGTTGACGTCGGCCGCCAGTAGCTTGCGGTTGAGCCCGCCGTACTGTTCGAGCTCTCCGTCGGCGTTGACCCGGTAGCCCTCGAGCAGTCCGGCGTTGCGGACGATGTCGGGCAGCAGCGGATGAACGTTGGCCAGCGCCGTGTTGATCTTGTTCGTCGTGTCCGGGTCGAAGTTGAAGAATCCCACTTGAATGAGCCTGATGGACGCGTCGATTTGCTCCTGCGTCGGGCCGTTCGCCGTGCCCTGCTCCTCGTCCTGTAGCCATTGGCCGATCATGGGATTTCCGGGGAACGAGTCCCGAATGCCTTCGACCATCTCCCGGGTGGTAAGCACGCCGGGGATGTCGCATCGCGCCTCACAGAATGGGCTCCCCGGAACATACGGGTTGAAGCCGACGATCAGGCCGGCGGCAAGCGCCTGGAAGGCGTAGACAACATCCTGGGCGGTGGCGATCTTGACGGCCCCGGACAGCGGCGGAGGCTCCTGCGTCAGGCTGTCGTAAAAGTTGATCCATGGGGCCAGCGGTTCCCATTTGAAGGTCGTGCCGGACCACGGCAGCAATTCCTCGCCGGTTTCGGGATCGGTGTGCGTGCCTTCCCAGTAGTAGTCGCCGTAGGTCGCGTCGTGGACCGCGCCGGAGGGACTTACGACGGTGGGGAACGTGTAGCCCGCCAACAGGTCGGCGAACGATACCTTGCCCCAGTTCTGGATAAGGGGTAAGGATTCCAGCCCGGCCACTGCCCCACCGAAGTGAAGCAACCAGTCGAGTTGTCTGATGCCCGTGATCGGCACCACCGGGGTCAGGGGATAGCAGGTCTCCGCGTCACAGGATGAACTGGCGGGGAGGACGGCCGCCGCGATCATCGCCTGCTGGTGGGCCAGGGGCTCGGACAATGCCGGATACGGGGCCATGAGGGCGATCACCGACTCAAAATGCCCCGGGTCTGCGGCATCCGTTCCCCAGACGTTCGTCGCGCTGGAAACGAACCAGTTCCCCGTGAAAAACAGTGAAGCCGCTATGTGGTTTATGGCCTGGACCTGGTTGTACGTGACGTTGGCCGCGGCGTACGCCAGGTTCACCGGAATATTGGCGACCGAGGCGGTCAACACCGGGTCCAGGTTGGCAACGTGAAGGGCGTGCGGGGTGGGCGGCGCGGGCGGAGGTGGCATAACTGGAGCGGCGGCGATCACGGTAGCCCCTACCAACGCAACGCCTGCTGCGACATGTCGACGCGCAGCGGTTTCCATCGAGCCCCCTTCAAGGATTTCCCAGTCGCACGCAGCAAACCCAGAGCGGGTCTCGTCCGACGTGCAGACGTTCTCCAAGTGAGGCTAGGACCCGACTTACCGCCGCGTCAACTCGGCCGGCGCGGGCGCTGCTCAGGCATCGCGCCAGGGCTGGTTACCGTAGGTATCCAAGTGCAGCACCTGCTCGAGGGGTTTGCGGGTCGTCGGTCCGTAGCGTCCCCGCGGCCAACCGAGAGCCACGACGCAGCAGGGTGTCACCGCGTGTGGCAGGCCCAGGGCTCTGCGCGCCGAACCCACTCTCCACAGCGGCAGGGTGATCATCGAGGCGCCCAGACCCATGGCACGCGCGGCCAACAACAGGTTCTGCACACTGGGGTAGATCGACCCGTAATATGCCGATTCGATCGCGTGCGGCAAGCGTACGAACGGCACCCTCCCGTCCAGGACGCCAAGGCGCAAACAGGCAACCACCAGGACCGGGATCTCGGTGAAGTGATCAGCCTGCCACTGCACCGCACGCGCGGTCTTGGCCATCGACTCGTCGTGAGCGGCGATGCGCCGGATCAGCGTGTGGTAGCTGATATTCCAAAGCTGGCGGTTCTTCTTCGCCAGCTTCTCCTTAACCCGTCGGTCCTTGACGACGATGAACTCCCAGTTCTGCCCGTTGTTTCCGGTTGGTGCCCGCAGTGCCAATTCGATGCATTTCAACACCACCGCGTCTTCGACCGGATCCGGCAGGACACGCCGGATCGAGCGTTGCGTCATCATCGCGTCGTACACCGGCATGTCGAGATCGGCCAGGGCCTGCGCCGCGGTGCGCGCTCCCGCCGGCATCCCGGGGACGGAAGTGTCGGCGTGCGGTGTTTCGGTCATGCCGGGACACGCTACCCAAGCCGCGCTAGCCGCCCAATTCGGCGCACATGCCCACGAGCGCGACGCCGGATTGCTCGCCCGGATTCACAGCCCGAGCGCGCCGAGCCAGCTGTCGATCCGTTCGGCCACATGTTGCCAGCCGGGCTCCAGCATCATGTCGTGGCCCATGCCGGCGAAGAATTCAGGCTGGGTGCGGTAAGCACGTGCTGTCGCGTGCACTTCGCGCCGACTGGTCGCTCCGTCATTGCCTGCGCCCAGCACCAGCAAAGGTGTGGTGATACGTCCGGTCCGGGGCAGGCGCACCAAGCAGTCGATGCCGACCCGCGCGCTCTCCTCCTGGAGCCGTGCCGCGTACTCCAACACCTGGGTGTCGGGCATCTGTTCGGAGAAGAATCGCTCCCGGGCGAGTTCCGGTGTGCTGACGTAGGGCAGCGACCTGTGGGTGATCGCCATTTTCGCGCAATGCCACGGGTGGTGCCGAATCCAGCGCAGAGTGGATCCGAGATTTCCCCGGGGAGGCATCGACGCCATCAACACCCCGGCGGGCGCCTCGTGCGATTCCAGATACTTCTGCACGAAAAAGCCACCCATGGAGTGACCCACGAGCACCGGCCTGCTGGGCAGTCCAGCGGCAGCCGTGCCGATGTCGGCGATGAAGTCGGCGATCGAACAGTCGCGCAGCGGCGTGGGACTGGGGCTTTCGCCATGGCCGCGAAGGCTCACAGCCCGCGCGTAATACCCCTTGTCGGCGAAGAAGCTCAGGAAGTGCTCATCCCAACACCAGGCCGCATGCCAGGCACCGTGGACGAAGAGCAGGGGCACGGGGTGGGCATCGCTGATGCCCCCCTTGTCGATCATCTCAAGCATGTGGCTCACGCCGCTCCGATGAGAGCCGTCAGGCTATCGCGTAATCCGATAACGGGAATAGGTCCTGCTCGGTGACGGCGTTGCGCACCGAGGTGGGCCGGAAGAGCGGCGCCTCCCCGCTGGGGTTGAACCAGTACGACCGCGAGGTGGCGCAGCTGCCCAGGCGGAACACCGAATCGTCGAGCAGCTTGGTCATCCGGTCCAGGAAACGGGCGTTGGCTTCTTGGGTGACCTCGAAGGTGCGGGCACCTTGGCGCTGGAGTTCGCCGAACAGCCGATTCATATGCCGCATCTGGTATTCCACCGTGTTGAACCACGACAACCCCACCCATGCATACGGGCTGGACATGTTCATGTAGTTCGGAAAGTGGGGCACCGTGATTCCTTGATAGGCCTGGAAGCCGTTCTCCCGCCACCACTTGCCCAGGTTGCGGTCCTCCCGGCCGATCACCTCGATCGCCGGCAGGTTCTTGTCCCAGACGTCGAATCCCGTTGCCAGCACGAGGGTGTCGATGAACCGTTTGGTGCCGTCGGCCGCGACGATGCCGTCCGACTCGATCCGGTCGATGCCACTGGTTTCCAGATGCACGTGCGGCTTCTTGAACGCCAGGTAGTAGGTGTTGGACGCGGTCGGCCGCTTGCACCCGAAGTCGAAATCCGGTTCGAGTTTTCGCGACAGCTCCCTGTCACGCACCGACAGCACCCGGTGAGCCTTTGCCATACCTGCGATGGTCTTGTTGATGAACTTGAAGTACCGGTACTTCCACATCGTGAGGACCATCATGAAGTCCATGCCGGTGTCGGTGATGAACCGCAAGATCCGCTGGGTGAGCGGCACGCTGGCGAAAAGCCGCTGCACGAAGGGCGGAAACACCACGTCGGTTTTGGGCAGCACCAAGATCGGCGTGCGCTGGTAGACGCTGAGCTCGGAGACTTCCTTGGCCAGCTCGGGTATGACCTGAATGCCGGTCGAGCCGGTGCCGATGACCGCCGCCCGGCATCCGCGCAGCGATTTGCTGTCATCCCAGGCGGCGGTGTGAATGATGTTTCCACTGAACGTGTCGATCCCGGGGATGTCCGGGACGCGGGGCTGACACAGGAAGCCGGTCGCGGTGATCAGGAACTGAGCGCTCAACGTCTCGCCACCGGCCAGGGCCACCCGCCAGATCTGGGCATCCTCGTCCCACCGGGCGCTGTCGACGGTGGTGTTGAACCGCATGTAGCGGCGCACGTCGTACTTGTCGGCAACATGCTCGACGTAGCGCTTGAGTTCGGCACCCGACGGGTAGAGCCGCGACCAGTAGGGGTTGGGCTCGAACCAGTAGGAATACGTGGTCGCCGGCTGATCGACGGCCAAGCCCGGATAGCGATTGACGTGCCACGTTCCACCCAGGTCGTCTTCGCGGTCGACGATGAGGATGTTGTCGTATCCCAGGCGGTTGAGCTGGATCGCCGCGCCGATTCCGCCGAACCCAGCACCCACGATGATCACGTCGAACAACCGCCCACTCATAGCCAACAGACGCTACCAGCAGTCATGCCGAGCCCGCCCCCGCCGATACCCTCCCCGCACGCCAGCGTTTGCTCGTCCTGCGATACTGCCAGCGTGAATCGCAGTCCCGTGGAAAATCCGCAACGAGTACGGCGTGGTCAACGTCACCCTGCTGCCTTTCGCGCGTTTGCCGCCGAAGCCGCCAACCGCCGGCGGCCTGTCGTTTCGAGGAGCGCTGATCGGTGAAATCAAGGCAGGTTGCCCTTGTCACAGGAGCGACGAGCGGGATCGGTGAGGCCACCGCCCGCCGGCTGCAGGCCCGCGGGAATGTGGTTTTCGCGGTCGGCCGCAACCCCGATGCTCTGGCCACACTGAGCTCGAAAGGCATGCAGGCGCGCGCCCTCGACGTCACCGACGAGCTTGCCGTGGCCCGGCTTGTCGAGGAGATCGACGCCGATTACGGCGGGGTGGACGTTCTGGTGAACAACGCCGGGTTCGGGCATGCCGGTCCCATCGAGCAGACGACGCTGAGCGAACTGCGAACCATCTTCGAGACCAATGTCGTTGCGATGCTGCATCTGTCCCAGGCTGTGTTGCCCGGGATGCGCGAGCGGCGCAGCGGCACCATCGTCAACATGGGAAGCATCGTCGGACGGTTCACCACTCCCGGCGCGGGCGCCTACCACATCAGCAAGCACAGCGTCTCAGCCCTCTCGCAGTCGTTTCGGGCCGAAGTGCGGCAGTTCGGGGTGCGGGTCGTGTTGATCGAGCCCACCGGGGTCCGTAATACGGGGTTCATCGAAGCCCAGCACACAGCGACGCCGTCCAACCTCGATGACGATCCGTACAGCAGGTTCAAGCAGCGCTTTGCCGAGACGACACAGGCGATGTCGGAGATGTCGCTCGTGACGGTCGACGCAGACACCGTTGCCCGCGTGGTTGTCCGGGCGATCGAGGCCAAAGACCCCAAACCCCGCTATATCGTCGGCGCGTCCGGGAGGGCATCCTGGCTCGCCCGACTCCTCCTGACCGACCGGATGTGGGATCGCGTTCTGATGAGGAGCCTCGGCCTCGATAAACCGGCCACATGACGGCCGCCGTCATCAACACGCACTTAGGGCGCGATCCGCACCGTCGCGAACTCGCCCGGTAGCTCAAGGCGGAGCTGACATCCCCGGCATCGCCGCCTGGCAGAGCGGCTGTCAGCTACGTTCGGTGATCCATTCGGTTGTGAAGCATTGGATCGCGATGAGCCCTTCGGCGAAGAGTTGCGCGACGCGCTTCTCGAGCCTGCTTCCGATCAGTGGTACTTTGAACTCGACAGCGGCGGAGAGCTTCAGCTGCGAACCGGTCCCCAGCGGCTCCAACAGGGCCGTGCCGCGACCGGACCCGGGGGCGCCCACCGCCGCGACGCTGATCTCCCCGCTGACCCGGCCGTCACCGATCGGCCTCCACACCTCGTTGCCCACGATGCTCAGGTCACGGCGATAAAACGCGGCAATGATCCGGGGCAGCCCGTCTTCACGCAGGTCCTGGGAAGTTGCCACCTTCGCGGTACCGTCGGCATCGACGGTCAACGAGTCCAGCTTGACGCCGCGGCCCACGCTCTGGACCCGCGCCAGCCAGTAGTCCTCGTTGCTGAACGCCAAATGGACCTGTTCGACGCTGGCGGGCGACTCGAATGACATGTCAAATTCATGCGGCATGCCGGGAAACGCCTACGCCAGGCCCGTTGCGAACAATCGGTCAGCCAGCGAGCCTGCGAAGGCGCGCGTCTGGTCCAGCTGCTCGGGCTGCACGTTGGTCGGCGGAAGGCGTACGCCCAGGTACCGGTCGCGGTACTCGCCCGACCCCAGGTAGCTGGTCAGTGACAGCATGGAGCGAAGCGGATCGCCGGGATAGGTGAAGTGAATTCCGTCGACGTAGCGACCGCCCTGCTGCTCGGCAAGCGTGCGCACCTCAGCCAAGTTCTCCCGCCAGTACTGGCGACACACCACGAATACGGCAAAAGGCTTTCCTGCAAGGACTTTTCGCGCTTCGTCCGACTTCAGGAAGGATCGCACCGGGATGCTGGCGGCTTGCCACCAGGTCGGCGAGCCGATGCAGATTAGATCGTAGTCGCCGTTCCGCACGGCATCCGGTGTGCGGATTTCGCCGGTGGCCCCACGCTTCTGGGCCGGTAGCACGCTGAGCATGTCGGGCCACACGCGTCGCAGCGGAAAGCGCGAGAGGCGCTTGGATAGCCGTGCGTCGGTGAATTCGATCGGCGCCTTGTGCACGTCGCACCCTCGCTCGCGCAAGACCTCGCCCGCGGCGTCGAGCACCTTGGCCGACTGTCCGGACAAGCTGTAGTACAGCAGTAAGACCCGTGGCGTCACGGTGTCGTCGTGGTCGCCCGTGCCGTCGCCCTTGTCGTCGCGCTTATCGGCACCGTCGTCGTCGCGTATGTCGCCGGTCACGTCAGTACTCGTACCTTCCTGTCGAGGCTCACCGGCCCCGTATGGTCAGATTTCCCCGCTGGCATCGCGTCCTCCCCGATCGAGTATCGCACGCACGGCGTATTAGCCTGACACCCGTGAGCGACAAGGTTCCCGTCGACCTGAGCGGCCCGGCGCAGACGATGCTGGCAACGCTGTACCTCAAGGCGCTGGATGCCGATTTCGACCGGCCCGTACTCGGCGATGAATTTGCCAAGGACGCGCTGCGCCGCATCGACTACGACTTTCGCGATACCGGCATGACGGCCAAATGGGCACCGCTGATCACTGTGCGGACCGCCCAATACGACATCTGGGCAAGCCAATTCCTGGCCGTTCACCCGCACTCTTCCGTCGTCCATCTCGGGTGCGGCCTGGACAGCAGGGTGTTCAGGCTGGACCCCGGCCCCGGCGTGCAGTGGTATGACGTCGACTACCCCGCCGTCATCGCATTGCGCGAGAAGGTTTATCCGACCCGCGAGCGATACCACCTCGTTGCCGCCTCCGCGACGGACCAGTCCTGGCTCGACCAGATTCCCGCGGACCGCCCGGTACTGCTGTTGGCGGAGGGCATCAGCATGTACCTGACCGAATCCGACGGCCTCGCGCTGCTGCGCCGTGTCGTCGAACGCTTTCCGTCCGGCGAACTGCAGATCGACTTCTACAACTGGTTCGCCGTCAGAACTCAGAGGGCCCAGACGTTGATGCGGCGTACCGGTTCGACGCTGCATTGGGTGGTCAACGGCCCCCAGGACATTCTGGGGCGAATCCCCGAGCTGCGGCTACTGGCCGCCGTGACGTTCTTCGGGGCAAGCACGTTCACCCGGGCCTCTGCGCCTTTCCGGGCGGCGAGTCGAGTGGTTCGCCCGGTCCGGCCGTTGCGCCGGGCGCTGCAATACCACCGCTACGCATTCGGACCGGTCGACTGACGGGCGTCAACCGACGGCGGTGGCTGCGTATTCCTCGGCAATGCTGCTGTACAGCGAGCGCATTGTGTCGATCGACTTCTCGGGCGCGGGCCCGTGCGAGTGGTACTCGATGTTCAATTTCCCGGCGAATATCTGCGTGAAGTAAATCTCGATTCCGGAGCTGACCGCGAAGTACAACTCGCCGTGGCAGCCGGTCACTTCCACGCCGGGGGGTGTGCGAACGGGAGGGACGAGCCCGTTGTCGGAATGCATGACGACATCGGGCATACCCGGTGGATTCCCGGCGTATTGCGGGTTGAAGTGAAGCCGTGACTGCTGGATCACACCGTCGGACAGGTCTTTACGAAAAGTATCTGCGATGTCTCGGGCCAGGTCGATCACCGTCGTCTTGCGGTCGATCTCGGCGAGATAGGTCGCCAATCCCACTGGGTTGGTGCACCCGGTCGCCGACACCGGCGGTGAGAGGAAGTACCGCAGATCGACCGTGTAGATGTAGGGAACCGGGATGTTCGGCGTTCCGCGAAGTTGCCACTCCGCGAGCAGGAGAACCGCGGAGTTCACCGAACTCAGGCTCAGCTGGTTGGCACGACAGTAGGCAAGCACGTGTTCCGTCTCGCGCTCGCTGAGCCAGGTCGTCACCATCGGAACACGGACGGGCGACGACGGGGTGGGACCGGTGTCGGCTCGCCGGGATGGCGGCAGGTCGTAGGCGAACATCGCCGGAAGGAGCCGCTCCACTCCCGAGCGGTTCAGTTTCTCGATGCCCCGTTCGGCCAGCACGCCCTCTAACGATTCGGGTGTGGGCTCGGCGGTGACCGGGCGAATACGTCCGGTGCCGACCATTTCGGTGTAGTAGTTGAGCAGCTCCTCGACGAGGCTGTGCATGTGATGCCCGTCGGCGAGGCTGTGATGGACGTAGAGGATCGGACGCGCCTCTCCGTCGTGGATGGTGAGCCGGAGATGGACCAGTGACTCGTTCTGGTCGAAATGTGGCGAAGGAGCTTCGGCCGCCGGATCATCGAACTCCAGCACCTCGATGTCCGCGGGGAGCAGGTCATCGGTGACGATCTGATGCCGCCCGTCGGAGCACCGCTCGAGGCGGGCCGTGAGGACCGGGTGCGCTTCGAGCAGCGCATCGTAGGCGGCCGAGAGGGCGTCGGTGTCGATCGGGCCCCTCAAGTGCGCGCTGAGACCCACGAAATTGTGTGTCTCAGCGAGCATCTCCTCACTGCGCGCCAGCTTCCGAATGATTGACGATGGAAACACTCTTCAGACTCCTCGATGGTTCCCGAACACGAGATCACCCACGCATGCCGGCTTTGCGGTAGCCGATCGCCATGGGTATCGTGCATAACCCAACGAGGCCCGCAATCCACAGCAGCATCTCGCCCAGTGGTCCGGCGACCGGCCCGCCGAGCGACAATCCGCGCATCACGTCGACCGCCAGGCTCACCGGCTGATGCTCCACAACCGGCTGAATCCACTTCGGGTACTGATCGAGCGGCACGAAGCCGGTGGAAAAGAACATCAACGCCGCCCAGATGACCTCCGTGGCCTCCACCATGATGGTCTTGGGCGCGTACAACGCGATGGTGACGACGATCGACGAGAACGCCAGGCCCAGGCAAGCAGGTATGAACAGCCACGCCAACGATGCCACGACACCTTGCTGGAACCGGAAACCCAGCACCAGCCCAGCGCACAGGATCGCAGAAGTGCTCACCAGGATCCGGACCATGTCGGCCGCCAGTCTCGACAGCAGGCCCGCCGCCCGATGCACCGGCAGTACCCACAATCGAGACAGCAAGCCGTCGGTGCGCTCGGCCATGAGACCGATTCCGCCGATCATCCCCCCGGTCATGGCGCCGACCATCGCAACCAGCGGGACGCTGCCATACAGAGCGCTGTGTCCGGTGACCCTCTCGATGCCCTCCCCCAAGACGATGTCGAAGGTGAACAGAAGCACAACCGGGATGATGAGCGACTCGAGCACGGTCGCGGGTTCGCGGCTCCACCGACGGAGTATCCGGGTGGTGAGCAACCAGGTGTGCGGGAGGAGCCGCCGAGGGGAGTTCTCCGAAACCGGCCGGGTTCGCCGATGTTTGCCCTGACCGTTGCCCGTAGGCGTGACCACGACGACTTGCGAATGCTCGACTGTCAGCGTCATCAACGCCGCCTGGAGGACACGCGTGCGTGCAGGGGAATGGTTACCGCTGCGATACCCACCACCCAGGCCAACGCCGGACCGATCACAGACCATGTCACCTCGCCGGCCGCGGGGGTGCTGTCCCCCGCCAGCGCGCGCAGGGCGTAGGCGAATTGCGATATCGGTTGATCGCGGACAAAGGGCTGGATCCACGTCGGGAACTGCTCGACCGGCTGCAGTCCGGCCGACAACAGGCCGAAGATGAGCTGTGGCACCAGCATGATCGGCAAGGTGGCCTCCGGACTCTTGTTGGCGGCGCCGATCAGGTCCCCGAGCAACGACAGCGCCGCACCGATCAGCATCGCCAGGGCGAAGAAGCCCACGGTGTGCACCACACCGCCGTAGAACCGGAACCCGATGACGTGACCACAGATCAGCGCGACGACAAGCGCGATGGTGCAGCGGTACATGCTGGCCGACATTCGTGCGGCCATCGGTATCAGCGGCGCGATCGGCAAGGAGCTCAATCGGCGGTTGATACCGTGCACAGCGTCGGTCGCTGCGCGAAACGCCGCCGATATGGCGGCGAACGAGATCGCCTGCAGCACGATCAGCGGCATCAGGTACTGCGCATAGCTGCTCATGCCCTGGACGAAAGGGCTCATGAGGTTCTTGAGGGGGATGTAGAAGCCGACCGTGAAGATGATCGACGCGAACACCTGGGTGAGTAATTCCCCATTGCGCAGTGTGGGCGTGATCGTTCTGGCCGTCAGCACCCACCACTGCTGAATGGACGACGTCGCCGGCCGGCCGGCCGGGTGCGCGACTGCGGTGCCCGTCACGAGAACACGTCCGCGTCGGCATGCGTCACGGACTTGTCGCCGTTGCGCGGCAAAGCATGCCGCCCCAGGCCGTGTTCGCGGTCACCGGGTTCGTCCTGGGCGTCCGGCGTATCGCGGTCGTCCTGGCTTGTCAGCGCGAAGAACACCTCGTCGAGCGACGGCCGCCGCAGCGCGATGTCTTGCAACTCGATGCCGGCTTCGTTGAGCCGGTGCAGTGCCCGCAGCAGAGTCTTGGGGCCGTCGACAGCGGGGATGGTGACGCGATCGGCGCCGGTTACCAGCGCGGCCCGGTTCTTCTCCGGCAAGAGCGGACCGAGCGCCACGGCCGTGGCCGGTAGGTCGTCCAGGTGACGTGGCACGATTTCGCAATAGGTCGACCCGGTACGGTCCTTGAGTTCGTCGGCGGTGCCCTCCGCGATGATCGTGCCGTGATCGATCACGATGATCCGGTCGCTGAGCGTGTCGGCTTCCTCGAGGTATTGCGTGGTCAACAGCGTGGTGATGCCGGAGTCTTTGAACGCCGACACCAGCTCCCAAATACGTTGCCTACTGCGCGGATCCAGTCCGGTGGTGGGTTCATCGAGGAAGACGACCTGCGGGCGGACCACCAATCCGCACGCGATGTCGATCCGCCGGCGCATGCCGCCGGAATAGGTACTGACCCTCCGGTCCGCCGCGTCGGACAGCTCGAACTGGTCGAGTAGCTCCGTGGCTCGCGATCGTGCCGCCGACTTCTTGAGTCCCTGCAAACGACCGAACATGACCAGGTTCTCACGGCCGGTCAGCATGTCGTCCAGAGCCGCCTGCTGACTGGTGAGCATGATCGACCGCCGCACCCCTGCCGGGTCGGCTACCACGTCGTGCCCGGCGACCATCGCGCGGCCTTCATCGGGTCGCGTCAGTGTCGACAGAATGTCCACCATCGTGGTCTTACCGGCCCCGTTGGGGCCCAGCAGGCCGAGCACACCGCCGCGCTCCACCGTGAAGCTGATACCACGCAGCGCATGGACGGAACCGAAGCTCTTCCGTATCCCTTCGACGACGACTGCACTGTCGGTGTCGGGTGCGTTATCGGTGTCGGGCATTCATCTCTCCTATGCCTCCATCGAGGAAAAGTCCACCAGGGTCAGTTCGTCTGCGGCAGAGTCCAATTCATCTTCCACAATCGCCTCTCGGGTCAACCCCATCAGCGCGCTGGACAACTCGTCGGCAAGCGACTCCGCCATCAAGGAATCGACCCTGCGGTTGTCGTACCACCAGTCGAGGTGCAGGACACCCTCCGACCGGTACGCCCGAAGCTCCACAGCGTACCCGAGGCCCGGAATCGCCTCGCGTACCCACATCGCGGCGTCAGAGTCGAACTGGACGGGAGCATCGCCGGGTGATGCCGATGCCAGGTCCGGAATGACGCCCGCGTACGAGAAATAGACGTCAGCGGAGCGGGAGCCGCGGAGCAATTGCGCGGTCGGCGCGTACAGATAACGCAGCAGCCCGTACCCGATTCCGTAGTGCGGGACGGCTTTCAGCGCGTCGTGCACATCATCGAAACGTTGGCTCGCGGTGATGGCCTGATCCTTCGTACAGCGCAGCGCGACAGGATGGAGGGTGGTGAACCAGCCAACCGTCCGGCGCAGATCGACATCGGGTTTGAGTACCGACCGGCCCTGACCGCCGAGGTCGACGGCGAGGTCGCCGTCACCGAACGTGGTCGCGATCGCCCGGCTCAGTGCGGCCAGCAGGATATCCTCGATCGGTCGCCGAATCCGTCGCCGGGCATCGTCGAGCTCGCTCGTTTCCGCGACCGTCAACGCCGACGGCAATCGCGCCAGGTCGGACACCCACGGCGGCTCTTCGACTGTCGAACCGATACGCAGGGTCGCTTTGGCGGCTGTCGCCAGCCAGAAATCACGGCTTTCCACCACCGCCGGATGCGTGGCGAGCGCGGCGCAGCGCTGCGACCACTCGGCCCACGATGTGTGAACCGGCTGCAACGCGATGTCCGCAGTGTCCGAGATGTCCCGGTTCGCCATCCGCTGCCCGAAAGCCGTGAAGATGTCGGCCAGCAGGATGTCTCGCGACGCCTGGTCGCTCACGATCCCGTGCACGCTCATCGCAAGATAGCTCGGGCCGCCGTCGCCTCCGTCGACATAGGTGGCGGCCAGCGGCGAGTTCCCCAGATCCTGGTCGCGGATCTGCTCGCGGCACATGTCCAGTACCGCTTCGCGCTCTTGTGCGGTTCCGCGGGCGATACCGTCGGGCAGCGACCGGATGGCCAGCTCGGCGAATTCCTGCGGCTCACCGATGCGCTGCTCCCAGATTCCGGCGCGCTGGACGATCTGCAACCGCAGCGCGTCGTGGTGATTGGTCACGGCGGTCAGCACTGCCCGGACGTCCTGGATTCCCACGTCGGGCCGAAGTCGCAGGATCACCGGGATGCGCCAGCTGCCGGCCTCCCGTAGCCCGCTCTCGAGGAAGTACGTGAGGTTGGGCGGAAGGGGGGGATGCGCCACATCACTCGGCGACTGGCGCGCGAGGCCACCCGCCGCGTCCCGGGCGAACAGTGCCTTGGCGAGGGTGGTCACCGTCTGGTTCTCGTAGAGATCCTGTGGTGAGAGGTCGAGTCCTTCGTGGGACGCCGCCATCGCGACGCTGATGGCGACGAGCGAGTCGCCGCCGAGTTCGAAGAAGTTGGCGTCGCGGTCGACCGACGCGACACCGAGGCACTGAGCCCAGATACGTTGCAATGTCGCTTCCATCGGCGAACCGCCGTTGGTCGCCGAATCGGCCTGGCCGGCAACCGCATTCGACGAAGCCGTTGCCGTCCCGCTCGTCGCGGCGGCGCCCTCCACCCATCTCGCGGCTTTGTTGTGCTCGACCCAGTGACGTTGCCGCTCAAAGGGATAGCCCGGAAGCGAAATGAGGTTCGGCTGCCGACCGCCGTACAGCGGCGTCCAGTCGACATCGATGCCCGCAGACCACAGCTGCCCCAGCGCCAGCAGGAACGTCTCGAGGTCACTGCGATTCTGGGCGTGGTGGCGCATCAGCCGAACGGCACGATGATTGTCCGACCACTTCGGGTGACGCATCGCCGACGCCGCCAGGGTTCCGCCGGGACCCACCTCAACGAACACCCGGTCCGGATTCGACAGCAACACCTCGAGTTCGTCGGAAAACCGCACCGTCGCGCGAATTTGGCGTGCCCACGTTGCGGGGTTGGTCGCCTCACCGGGGCTGAGCCACGTCCCGGTGAGGTTCGACAGCAACGGTATTCGCGGTTCGCGAAGCGGCAAACGGGACATGAAGCCGGTGAACTCCGGCAGCACCGGCTCCATTAACCGCGAGTGAAAGGCGTGTGAGGTCCGGACCCGGCGGGCCGTGATGCCCGCTTCGGCGAGGCGACCCTGGAACGCCCGGATGCTCTCCTCGGAACCGGCGACGACGCAGCCACCCGGATCGTTGACGGTGGCGAGGTCGACCTCTGCCGAGAGGTACTCGGCGACGGCGTCGGGACCCAGCGCCACGGCGACCATGACCCCGCGGGGCGCGGCGTGCATCAGGCGTGCCCGCAGCGACACCGCCTTGATCGCCGTCGGAAGGTCGAAGACGCCTCCGATGGTGGCTGCGACGTACTCGCCGATGCTGTGGCCCGCCAGCGCCGCCGGGCGTACACCGTAGCTCTCGATCAACTTCGCCAGCGCGTACTCCACCGTGAACAGCGCGGGTTGGGTGCGGTCGGTGCGCTCCAGGTTTCGCGCCGTTCCCTCGAATATTTCCCGGCGCAGGTCGATACCCAACTCCGCACCGAACCCCGCCGCACAGTCGTCGAAGTGCTCGGCGAACACCGGCTGGCAGTCGTAGAGTCCGCGCGCCATCCCGATGTGCTGGGCACCCTGGCCCGGGAAGACGAAGACGACCCGGTCGGAATAGTCGGCACCCTGCACAGTCTCACCGACGAAGACGTTTTCGTGCTCCTCTCCACCCAGCACCGCTACCGCATCCCGGCGGTCTTTGACCACCGCCGCCAGGCGGAGGTCGGCGGTACGCCGGCGGGCGAGGGTGTAGGCGACGTCGGACAGGTCGACGTCGTCGCGCGAGAGCTCGGCGGCCAGCGCCAGGCGCGACCGCTGCAACGCCTCGGCACTCGGGGCCGACAACAGCAGCACCTGCGGACCGGATTCGCTCACCGGCGCCGGCACGGCGGGCTCGGGTGCCCATTCCTCCACGACGACGTGCGCGTTGGTGCCGCCCACACCGAACGAGCTGACCCCTGCGCGCCGAATACCGTCCCACTCCCATGGGCCATACTCGGCGCGAACCACGAAAGGCCCACCATCCAAGTGCAATTCCGGGTTGGGGCTGGTGAAATGCAAGGTCGCCGGTATTGCCCGGTGCTTGAGGCACAGAATCGTCTTGATCAAGCTGGCCATTCCGGCCGCCGACTCCAGGTGACCGATGTTGGACTTGACCGAACCGAGATAGCAGGGGCCAGTTCTTTGGGTCGTGGATACGCCGAAGGCCTGTCGCAGGCCTTCGATCTCGATCGGGTCGCCGAGCGGCGTGGCCGTGCCGTGGGTCTCGACGTAGCTCACGGTCGCGGCGTCGACGTCGGCAACCGCATGCGCTTCGGCGATGACGTCCGCTTGTCCCGCCGCGCTGGGCGCCGCGTACGTCATCTTCATCGATCCGTCGTTGTTGAGCGCCGATCCCCTGATCACCGCGTGAATACGGTCGTCGTCGTCGACCGCCGCCTCCACGGACTTGAGAACCACGACTCCGACCCCGCTGCCGAAGATGGTGCCATCCGAACGCACATCGAACGGCCGGCAATGGCCGGTCGCCGACACCATCGATCCCGACGCATGCCAGTACCCGACGTGGTGCGGGATACGAAGCGACGCGCCGCCGGCCAGCGCCACGTCGCATTCGCCGTTCAAGATGCTCTGGCAGGCCAGATGAACCGCGACCAGCGACGACGAGCAGGCCGTCTGAACCGACAGGGCGGGTCCCCGCAGGTTGAACTGATGCGCCACCCGGGTGGCCAGGTAGTCCTTGTCGTTTTGCAACGACAGGTTGACCATGTCGAAGGTGACGCCCTCGCCGATGATCGCGTTCGGGTCGTGGTGCGACATCAGGTTGTGCAACAGGTACCCGCTGGTCGTGCTGGTCGCGTACACGCCGACGGAGCCGTCGATGTGCCGGGGCTCGTAACCGGCGTCTTCCAGCGCGTGCCATGCGCACTGCAGGAACAGCCGGTGTTGCGGATCCATCGTCCGGGCAGCTTGCGGAGTGAGGCCAAAGAAGTCCGCGTCGAAATCCTCGATCCCGCTCATCAGGGCGGCGCGGCGCACATACGCATGGTTCGCGAGAGCCTTCTCGCTGACCCCGGCGGCACGAAGATCCTCCTCCGACAGGGTGACGATCGACTCCTCACCACGGCGCAGGTTGTCCCAGAACGCCGACACCGAGTCAGCGCCGGGGAACCTGGCGGCCATGCCGACGACCGCAATCGCGTTGGGCGGCGACGTCTCTGATTGCGGTTCGCTTTTACTCGTCACGCTCGGTCTCCTACCTTTCGCCGCGCCGCGGCTCGTTGCCGCGCGGCGGCACGTTGTTGGGCCCGGTCACGAACACCGGTCGCGCGCTCCGCGTCGCCCCGTGCGTCGATGCCGAGTTGGCGGACGAGGTCGGCCGTCAGATCGCCAAGCGAAGCGCCCTGCAACAACAGCGCCACCGGCGGTTCCACGCCGAAGTCGCCCCGAACGGTGTTCCGAATCCGAACGGCCATCAGGGAATCCATACCCAGTTCGGTCAACGGCTGGCCGATGTCGATGGCGGAGGCTTTCGGGTAGCCCATGACGGCCAGAATGCGCCTGCCCAGGCGTGCGGCGACGACCCGGTTGGCCTCGGCGGCGTCCATGTCGCGAAGCGCGTCGGGGCCCGCCCAGTCGTCGTCGGGGTCCGGCTCCAGCTCAGCAGCGAGGGTCGCGAAGTAGCCGAGGTCCCGCAGCTCCGGGAATGCGGCCGCCGCCCGGTCCATTCGCAGCCGCGCGACTCCCACCTGCGCCGGGTCGCCGGCGAGGATCGATTCCAGGGCCTCGATGCCTTCGGGAGGAGCGATGGGGTCCAGAGCGCTGAAGGTCAGTGAGCGAGCGACGCCGATGTCGGACCACTGGCCCCAGTTGATCGTGGTGGCTGGCAGACCGGATGCCCGCCGCCAGGCGACCAGGGCGTCGAGCCACGCGCTCGCGCACGCATATGCGGCCTGCCCGGGCGCCCCCAGCAGCGAGGATGTCGAGGAGAATCCGACCCACCAGTCCAGTTCTCGGCCGGCCGTGGCAACGTGCAGCCGTAAGGCGCCGGCCGCCTTGGGCGCCCAGACCCGCCCCAAGCTTTCCGGGGTGAGGGCGGCGACGATCTGATCGTCGATAACGGCTGCACCGTGCACGACACCCCGCAAGGTCAAGCCGGTCTCTTCGGCTGCCCGCACGAGTTCCTCGGCAACTCCCGGCGCTGAGACGTCGCCGGACACGACGATGACCTGCGAGCGTCCTTCTAACTCCGCGAGGGCCGCCCGCCGCTCATCGGAGGGCACCGATCGGCTGTTGAGCACGATGCGCCCGGCACCGCGGTCAGCGAGCCAGCGTGCGACGACCAAGCCGATGCCGCCGAGCCCGCCGGTCACGATGTAGGCGCCGTCCTGCCGGACCACCGGTTGCGGCTTCGCCGCGCCGAGTGTCGCGCGTGACAGGCGTTCGACATATCTGGTCTCGTGGCGCCAGGCGACCACATCGTCGGTGCTCGCCGACCCCAGTTCGGTGAGCAGCGCAACCAGCGCGTCGTCGGCGGTGTCCAGGTCAACCAAGGTGGCGCGGAGGTCCGGATGTTCGTAGGCGAGAACCCGGACGAGCCCTTTGAGGGCACCGATCGCCGGAACACCCGCTTCGCCGTTGACCGGCAGACCGTTTCGGCTCACCAGCCACAGCCGGGGCGACTTGCCATGCCAACCACCGACCAGGGAGCGCACGGTGGCCGAGACGGCCCAGGCCAGATCGCGTTCACGCGCCAGCGCGTCGTCGGAGTCGCCGCCGTCGAACGGGCACTGCGAGGCCAACACGATCACCCCGACCGGCGGAAACTCCGGGTCTGCCGCAGCTTTGGCGAAGGCTTCCTTCACCGCCGACTCGCTCAGCAGATCGGCACTGATCAACCGCCGATTCGGTGAATTGAATCGGCCGATGAAGTCTTTGGCGATTTCCTCGGACTCCGCGCCTTCGGTCAGCACCAGCCAGCTTCCATCGGGAGCAGCGGGCACCGCGTCGGCCCGCGGCGTCGCCTGCACCCACGTGGTGTCGAAGATCTTCTGGGACAGCGGCAACGGCACCGTGCGGCGTTGCATGCGCTGCAGGTAGATCCCGGTGACCTCGGCGGTCGTGTTCCCCGCGTCGTCCATCAGGACGACGCGGCCCGTCTTGCCGGCCCCTTCGCCGTCGACATCCGCGATCTCGGCGCGGCATCGGGCGCGCCGGCCGATCTCGCCGAACACCCGGACCCGATCCAGCGACACCGGCAGATAGGTTGCCTCGCTCGACTCCGCCAGCGACTCGGCGGGCATCGCCGCGGCCAGGCCCTGCAGCGCAGCGTCGAGCAGCACAGGATGAAGCCGATAGCTCCGGTGCGAAGAGGCCTCGTCGGGTAGCACGATCTCGACTTCCGACGAACCGCCGGGTTTGCGGACGATCCGGGTCAGTGCGGCGAACGCCGTTCCGTGATGCAGGCCCGTGCGGCGCAACGCGGAGTAGAGATCGGCGGGTGCCACCGTGGTCCCCGTATCGGTGGACGTGGCCGGATCGGCCGGTGGCTCGGCGTGGGTGACCTCGATCCGCGCGACCGCGTGCCGACGCCAATTGCCGTCGGAAGAGCGTGAATGGATCTCGATCCGTATGTCGTCGACCGAGCCGTCGGCGCCCGTGGTCAGCTGAGTCGTGACCTGCGTTCGGTCCTCCAGGCGAAGCATCTGTTCCACCTCGACCCGGCGCACGCACACGGCGGTGGTCGGCAGGCCGAGTGCCTCGCATCCGGCCGCCAGCGCCATCTCCGCGAAGCCGGTCGCCGGCATGACGGGCTGGCCGTGCACCTTGTGGTCGGCCAGCCACGGGACCAACGCGGTTCCGACGTCGGCCTGCCACACGTGATCGCGGCCGGAAGGCATTTCCACGTGCATACCCAGCAACGGGTGGGCGCTGGCCGACTGCCGGCTGGCCGAGGACGGCGCCGCCCAGTACTTCGCGTGCAGCCACGGCGTCGGAGGGAGATCGGCGAGCCTGCTTGCGCCGCGGTCGGATTCCGCCGGCGAGGGGGGCCGGACCGACGCCAGGTTGGTATGGAAACTCAGCGCTTCGGGGTTGTCCCGGCTCAGCGTCGCCGATACCCGGACGTCGCCAAGCGGCCTCGCCGAGGCGAGGGTCTCGCCGCCGGCATGGGTCAGCAGCGGATGCGGACTGATCTCGATGAACGCAGCGTGGTCTTGCGCGGCGGCCAGCACCGCCCGGCTGAACCGAACCGGGTTACGAACGTTTGCCACCCAGTAGTCGGCATCGAACGACGGCCTCACACCGATGGGCAGATCGACGGTGCTGATCAGCGGGATCTTTGGCGCGGAAGGTGTCAGATCCGCCAGCACGCCGCGCAGCTCGGGTAGGATCGGATCGATCGTGGGATGGTGAGACGCCACGTCGACTTCGATCCGCCGGGCCAGCTTGCCCCGCCCGTCGACCACCGCGATCAGCG
Organism: uncultured Mycobacterium sp.; assembly: GCA_964511995.1. Lineage (GTDB taxonomy): Bacteria > Actinomycetota > Actinomycetes > Mycobacteriales > Mycobacteriaceae > Mycobacterium. The sequence goes on along the minus strand of CAZEHT010000003.1, from coordinate 5,264 downwards.
CGTCGACCTGTTCGGGCGGACCCGCGATCACCGTCTGCTGCGGCGCGGCATACACCGCCACCGTGACATCCGAGTAGCCCGCGATCAGCGCCTGGACAGCCTCGGCATCGAGTTCCAGCAGCGCCATCGCACCCTGGCCCGCCAGCCGCGACATCAGCCGCGACCGGGTGGCGATCACCTTGAGCCCGTCGGCGGGGCTCAACGCCCCGGCCACCACCGCGGCGGCCACCTCCCCCATCGAATGACCGATCACCGCGTCGGGGCGCACCCCGTAGGAGGCCCACAGGGCCGTAAGCGCCAGCTGCATCCCCACCAGAACCGGCTGGATGCGCTCGATGCCCTTGATCGGCTCACCGGAGGCCAACACCTCTGCCAGCGAAAAGCCGACCTGATCGACGAACACCGGCTCCAATTCGGCGATCGCCGCCGAAAACGCCGGCTCACTGGCCAGCAACTCCCGGCCCATGCCCGCCCACTGTGATCCCTGACCGGAGTACAGGAAGACCGTGCCGGAGCCGGACACAGCTCGGTGCGGTGCCACGACACCGGCTGCCGGGCGCCGGTCGGCCAGCGCCCGCAACCCGGCCACCGCTTGCTCGCGGTCGGCTGCGCACACCGTGGCGAGCCGGGCCTGACGGGAACGGCGATTGAGCGTATGGGCGATCTCGGCCAGCGGCACCGCGGCGCCCGCGCCTTCGAGCCAGTCGGCCAGCGCCGCGGCCGAGGCCGCGACTCGCTCGTCGGTCTTCCCGGAAACAGCCAGTGTGGCGATCGCCGCACCCGCGGTATTCGACGGTGCCGGATCGGGCCCCTGTTCGATGACCACGTGCGCGTTCGTTCCGCCCAGGCCGAACGACGACACCGCGGCCCGTCGGGGACCTTCATCGGACGGCCATGCCGTCAGCGCGGTCGGAACGAACAACCGGGTCTGTGACGGGTCGATCGCCGGATTCCATTGTGAGAAGTGAAGATTCGGCGGGATCTGACCCCGCTGGACCGCGAGGGCCGCCTTGATGAATCCGGCGATGCCGGCGGCGGCCTCCAGGTGGCCGATGTTGGTCTTCACCGCCCCCAGCGCGCAGCGGCCTTCACCGCGTCCGTAGGTGGCTGCCAGCGCTTCGAACTCGATCGGATCACCCAGAGCGGTGCCCGTGCCGTGGGACTCGATGAAGTGCACCGAGCCGGGCGCGACGTCGGCGCTGCGCAATGTCCGGCTGATCACGTCGCGTTGCGCAAGGGTGTTGGGCGCGGTCAGGCCGTTGGAGCGGCCGTCCTGGTTGACCGCCGAGCCCCGTATCACGGCGCACACCCGGTCCCCGTCGCGGATCGCGTCGGTGAGCCGCTTGAGCACCACGACGCCCGCACCCTCACCGCGCACGAATCCGTCCGCCCCGGCGTCGAAGCTGTGGCAGTGGCCCCGCGGCGACAACATCCCCCACTTGGACATCGCGATCTGAGTTTCGGGGCGCAGTATGAGGCTGACCCCGCCCGCCAGGGCCAGGTCGCTCTCTCGCAGCCGAAGGCTCTGGCAGGCGAGATGGATCGCCACCAACGACGACGAGCACGCCGAATCCACCGCCATTGCCGGACCGCGCAGGCCCAGCAGGTAGGCGATGCGACCGACGGCGACGGCATGGGCGTTGCCGGTCGCCGAGTAGGCATCGATCGCATCCGGGTTTGCCGCCGAAATACCTTGATACTCAGTGTAATACACGCCCATCATGACCGCGGCGCGGATTCCCGCCAGCTCATCGGTCGCGATTCCCGCGTGCTCCAGGGCCTCCCAGGCGACCTCGAGCATGACCCGTTGCTGCGGGTCCATCGCTTCGGCTTCACGCGGGGAGATCCCGAAGAAATCGGCGTCGAAGCCGTCCACGTCGGGCAGGAAGCCGCCCCACTTCGACGACATCCGGCCGGGAGCCAGCGTATCCGAATCATAGAACTCGTCGGCGTCCCAGCGATCCGGGGGAATTTCGCCGATGCCGTCGACGCCGTTGGCCAGCAGCGTCCAGTAACCGTCGGGGCCCACGACGCCACCCGGGAACCGGCAGCCCATTCCCACCACCGCCACCGGCTCGGCGGTCGCGATTCGCGACGCCTTGTCGAACTGTTCGGTCAGGGCGCCGCGCTGCTCGGGCGTCATGGCAGACACTCGGTTGAAGATCGTTTTCATCGAAAATACCGCTCTCGTTACCTGTCGAACGCCGACTCGACGCTGTCGAACAGCTCATCGAGCACACTCACCGAGTCGAACGCCGCATCAGAATAGTCGTCCTGCGGCACGTCTTGCGGTGCAAGCATTTCGGCCAAGTAGGCCGCCAGCGACGAGACGGTCGGGTGGTTGAACAACATGTTTGCCGACAAGTCGACGCCCACCAACTGTTGCGTCGCCCGCAGGATCGTCATCGCCGTCATCGAGTCGAGTCCCAACTCGGGGAACGGCCGATCCACGTTGACTGCCGATGCCGGCATGTGAAGTTCGCGGGCCAAGATGCCCTGAAGCCTGGTCTTGAGTTCGCTGAGCCTGGTATCGGCGGGCATCTGCGACCAATCAGGAGCAGACGTCGCGGATCGATCCCCGTCGCCGGCGACCGATCGGCTGTCGACCTGCACCGCCGTGCCGAACTCCCCGACCATCCCTTCGAAGTAACCGAGTTCACCGAATTCGGGGGTGGTGGCGGTGGCGCGGTCAAGACGCAGCCGCGCGACGCCCACCCGGGTGAGGTTGCCCCCGACCAGCGACTCCAGCGCCTCGATGCCTTCGTCAGGAGTAATCGGATCCAGGACGCTGTACGTCAGCGTGCTGCTCATCCCGACTTTGGACCACTGCCCCCAGTTGATCGCGGTCGCGGGCAGACCCGATGCGCGCCGCCACGCCGTCAGGGCATCGAGCCACGCGTTGGCGCTCGCATAGGCCAATTGACCCGGCAAACCCAGCAGCGAAGCCATCGACGAGAAGCCCACCCACCAGTCGAGCTCCCGCGCCGCCGTCGCGGCGTGCAACCGCAGCGCGCCGGCCACCTTGGGCGCCCACACCCGCTCCATGCCCTCGCGCGTAGGGGCCGCCACCACGCCGTCGGCGCTGACGCCGGCCGCGTGCACGACTCCCCGCAACGGCCGCCCCGTCTCCTCGGCAGCCGCCAGCAGCCGATCTGCTACCCCCGCATCGGCGATATTGCCTGACACGAAGACAATTTCGGTACCAGTGGCAAGGTCGGCCAGCTCGCTTCGCTGACGATCCGACGGCTCGGTCCGGCCGTTGAGGACGATCCGCCCCGCACCCTTGCCGACCAGCCACCGCGTGACGACCGTGCCCAGGCCGCCCAGGCCGCCGGTGACGATGTACGAGCCGTCGCCGCGAACAATCGCCCGACCGTCGTCGGCATCGAGCGTCGCACGCGAGAGCCGTTCAACGTATCGGCGCTGTCTGCGCCACGCGACCACATCATCGACGGCCGGCGAGTCCAGTTCTTTCATCAACGTCGCGACGGCGTGATCGTTGTTATCGGCGGCATCCAGATCGACCAGCGTGGTGCCGAGATCCGGCTCGTTGGCCAGGACACGGGCCGCTTCGCCGGGAAAGCGCCACGTCCGGACGAGGCCCTTGAGGGCACCGACCGCTGGATCACCCGGTTCGTCGTCGTGCACCGCGAGACCGTCACGAGTCACCAACCACAGCCGCGGCGGTGGGCCCTGCCAGCCGTCGGCAGCCGCACGCCCCGTCACCCAGACCGACCAGGTCAGTTCTCTCGCGCGCGCAAGCGCGCCCTCTGAGTCGGTGGTAGCAAAAGAACGCGTTCCGACGAACACGACGATGCCCACCGGGGGGAGCTGCGGATCGGCTGCGGCTTTCGCGAAAGACGCCCGAATTGCCCCCTCATCCGACAACTCCTCGCTGATCACCCGCCGGGTGGGCGAGGTCAACCGGGCCGCGAATTGCGCCGCGAGCACCTTTGTCTGCGCGTCCTCGTCGGCCAGCAGCAGCCAGCTCCCGGCAGGTGCAGTCGACAAGGCCGGGTCCACTCCGGACGGCGGCGAAGTTTCCACCCAATGCGTGCCGAAGATCTTCTGCCCAAGCGGTAACGGCACCGCGCTGGGGTCGACCCGGCGCAGGCGCACGCCGGTGAGTTCTGCCGCCGCAGTACCCGTTTCGTCCATGAAGATGATGCGGCCCAGCGGGCCGCCACCGTTATCCTTGGAGTTCACCAACTCGGTGCGGCACCGGACCCACCGCCCGATCTGCCCGTACACCCGCATCGTCGCCAATGACGCCGGCAAGTACGGGGTCAGGGTCGGCTCGTCCGGCCGTTCCGCCGTGGCTGCGGCGGCAAGACTCTGCAGCGCCTCATCGAGGATTGCCGGGTGAATGCAATAGCGCGGGTGTTCGGCAGCGTCGTCCGGCAGCGCGATCTCGGTTTCCGCATACCGCTTTCCCGCCTCGGCATCCGGCTCGGTCCACTCGGCCGGGCTCTCCCCGTCGGTCGTGCTGACGCCGGCCACCGCATACCGACCCCAGTTGCCACCGGCCGAACGGGCATGAATCTCAACGCGAATCCCGTCGTCGCCTTGAGCAAGGTGCGTCGTGACGCGCGTCTGCCGATCCAGGGCGAGCGTCTGCTCGACCTCGAGTCCGTTGACCTGCAGGGACTCAACGGGCAGGCCGAGGGCTTCGCGACCGGCGGCCAACGCCATCTCGGCATAACCTGCCATGGGCATGACGGCCTGCCCGCCCACCTTGTGATCGGCCAGCCACGGCATCGTCTCCGTGCCGACATCCGCCTGCCACACGTGGTCACAGCCCGACGGCATCTCGACGTGTACCCCGAGCAACGGGTGAACGTCGAGCAACTGCTGCCCCAACGGCCGGCCCACGACCCAGTACTTCGAACGCAGCCACGGCGCGGAAGGAACATCCGCGAGCCGGGCCCCCTCGGCCTCGTCGGCCGTCACACCGAGTGCGGCAAGTTGCGTATGGAAGAACAGGGATTCGTCGTCCGTTCGCTTCAACGTCGAAGTGACGACGGGGCGGTGGGTACCCGGCATTGACGCCAGGGTGTCGCCGATGGCGTAGGTGAGCAGCGGATGCGGGCTGATCTCGATGAACGTGGCGTGGCTTTCCGCGGCCGCGGCCACGGCTTGACTGAACCGCACCGGCCGGCGCAGATTGTCCACCCAATAATCGGCATCGAAGGTTGCCTCGCCGCCGGTCTGGTCCACCGTGCTGATCAGCGGGATACCCGGCATACGCGGCGCCAAATCCGAAA
>CAZEHT010000002.1:79251-103546 GCA_964511995.1 uncultured Mycobacterium sp. | reverse complement strand
TGCGGCCGCGGTCGGCGAACCCCGCGACTCGGGCGGGAACCGACGTCAACTCGCGCACCGCCTCGGCAACGGTCAGTCGTCCCGACGTACGGTCGCGTACCCAGTGGGTCAGCATGTACGTCGGGTAGGACGCGTCGCAGATCATGCCGTAGTGCGCACCGCCGTCGCCGAGTCCCAGCACGACGTCCTGCCGGCGCAGCAATCCGGCGACCGTGTCCAGTGAGTTGTCCCGGAAGTTGGCCAGCGTGACCAGGAGAATGGCGTGCCCGTCGTCGTCGAGGATGCGGTCGTAGGCCTCCTCCAGCGGGCTCACGGCGCGGGCCCTTGCGCGGGCGGCGATGCTGTCCGACGGTGACGGCTCGTAGACGGGCGGATCGCCCAGCGGGTACATGTAGTCCCACGCCTGGGAGGCGAACATCAGCGGGTGGCCGTGACTGGCCGGCTGGTCGCCGAGGATACGTTGGCGCACTTCCGGTTTGCGCATCTCGGCGACGCGCCGGGCCAGCGGAAGGTGCGCGATCTCGCGGTAACTCGGGTACAGCACGAACGGGTTGCCGGACAGTTCGAGTCCGATCACCAGGCCGATGGGTCGCGGATATATCTGTGCGGTGATCTCCCCGCCGCCGGCGTTGACCTTCTCGACCATCGTCAGGGCATCGAGGAAGTACGGCGGGCCGGCGTTGCCGACGGCCAGCGTGAAGGTCACCGGCAGGCCGGCCTCGGTTGCCACGTCGAAGACGGTGCCCAGCACGGCTTCGTAGTCGCCGGCGATGAGGTCGGGAACGAACTGGACGAGCCCCCCGCCGGCGTCGCGCATTCCGAGGGCGATCGCTTCGAGTTCGGCACGGTCGGCGTCATAACTCGGGATCGGCCGGCCGCTCTCGGTCTTGTGCAGGGTGAACCTCGACGACGCGAACCCCATGGCGCCGGCCTGTACCGCCTCGGCGGTCAACTTGCGCAGGTGTGCCAGGTCGTCGGCGGTGGCGGGTTCGCGGTCGACGCCACGGCGGCCCATGACATACACGCGCAGCGGTGAGTGCGGCAGCAGGGCGGCGACATCGATATCACGCCGGCGGGTGTCGAGCGCGTCGAGGAATTCGGGAAATGTCTCCCACGTCCACGGCAGGCCGTCGACCATGACCACGCCGGGGATGTCCTCCACACCGGCCATCACGTCGACCAGGACGTCGTGGTCCTCGGGCCGGCACGGTGCAAAACCGACGCCGCAGTTTCCCATCAACGCCGTCGTGACGCCGTGCGCCGACGACGGGGTGAGCCGATCGCTCCAGATGGCCTGCCCGTCGTAATGGGTGTGCAGGTCCACGAAGCCGGGTGTGACGAGCAAACCCGTCGCGTCGATCTCGCGGCTTGCGGCCCCATTGGCGGCTCCGACGGCAACGATGACACCGTCGCGCACCGCGACGTCCCCGGGGTAGGGGTCACCGGCCAGGCCGTCGACGATGGTGCCGTTGCGGACGACGAGGTCATAGCTCATCTCAGAAATCTATGACGTTGTCGCTGTCTCGTGCCACGCTCGGCATCGTGATCGATCACTTCGGAATCAACTGTTCGGAATGGGCCAGGGCCCAAGAGTTCTACGACCGGGTTCTCGAGGTTCTCGGCTATAGCCGGCAGATGGACTTCGGTGTCGCGATCGGCTACGGGACCGAGGGCAAGCCGGCCTTTTGGATCACCGATGCCGCCGCCGGTGACGCCAACGGTCCGAACCGTGAGGTCCACATCGCCTTCGCGGCTAAGGATGCGGAGTCGGTGCAGGCGTTCTTCCGCACTGCCGTGGCCCTGGGTGCCGAGCCGTTGCACGAACCGCGGCTGTGGCCCGAGTATCACGAAAACTACTACGGTGCCTTCGTCCGCGATCCCGACGGAAACAACGTAGAGGCGGTTTTCCACGGCGGCGGCCCCCAAGGCTGAGCGGGTAGCGTCGGGGTATGGCTGAGCCGCAGGTATCCGCTGTCCGCGAACTGCTCCGTGACGCGTTCACCCGGCTGACCGAACACGTCGACGAACTCACCGCCGGCCTGACCGACGAGGCGGCTACCCATCGGCCCACACCGCAGGCCAACAGCATCGCCTGGCTGATCTGGCACAGCGCGCGGGTCCAAGACGCGCAGGTCGCCGACATCGCCGGCATCGAGCAGGTGTGGACCGCCGGTGGATGGGTGAAGCGGTTCGGGCTGGAACTTCCTCCCGGGGACACCGGCTACGGCCATTCCGCAGCTGACGTCGCCAAAGTGCGCGCGCCCGCCGCACTGTTGGCCGGCTATTACCGGGCGGTCCACGCGATGACACTCGACTATGTCAGCAGCGTGACTCCCGAGGAACTGGCCCGCGTCGTCGACACCCGCTGGGATCCGCCCGTGACGGCCAGTGTCAGGTTGGTAAGCATCGTCGACGACTGTGCGCAGCATCTGGGCCAGGCGGCCTACGTTCGCGGTATCGCCCCGGAGACTCCGAACGCGGCCGGCCGTCACGATGACGACTCGCCGTGAAACGCATCAGCTGTTCACCGGCACGCCACCTTGGATTAGTTCGGCCCAGTTATTTTGTTCGGGTGCTGTACGTGGATCCGCATTGCTCGTACACCGTTTGTGACGATGACGACGACGACCCGGTGCTGTTGTTGCAGCCCGGGGGTGAAGTCGTCGATACCTGGCGGGAGAAGTATCCCTACGACGAGCGCATGAGGCGTTCGGACTACGAGGAACAGAAGCGGCTGCTGCAGATCGAACTGCTCAAACTGCAGAAGTGGAGTCAGGCCCGCGGACACCGGCACGTCATCGTGTTCGAGGGCCGCGATGCCGCCGGAAAGGGCGGCACGATCAAACGGTTCATGGAGCACCTCAACCCTCGCGGTGCCCGTGTCGTGGCCCTGGAGAAGCCCACCGAGAGAGAACGTACCCAGTGGTACTTCCAGAGGTATGTCGAACACCTGCCGGCGGCCGGCGAGGTCGTGCTGTTCGACCGGTCCTGGTACAACCGTTCCGGTGTCGAGCGCGTGATGGGCTTCTGCTCTGCCAAGCAGCACGCCGAATTCATGCACCAGGTACCGCTTTTCGAGCAGATGCTGGTCAACGACGGCATCAGCCTGACGAAGCTGTGGTTCTCGGTTACCCAAAGCGAACAGCGCACCCGCTTCACGATCCGCCAGATCGATCCCGTGCGACAGTGGAAGCTGTCGCCGACTGACCTTGCCTCGCTTGACAAGTGGGATGAGTACACGGTCGCCAAACAGGACATGTTCGCATGGACCGACACCGAGATCGCGCCCTGGACCGTGGTCAAGAGCAACGACAAGAAGCGGGCACGCATCAACGCGATGCGCTACGTGCTCGGCAAGTTCGCCTATGACAACAAGGATTACGAGGTGGTCGGTCGCGCCGATCCGCTGATCGTCGGGCGGGCACTGGCCGACTGAGGTCGCGACGCTTGCTCTCGGTGCGGGCCTGTCGGGGCCGGCGCCGGTTGTGCCGATCGGTGTCCTCACGCACCGGCGCTCCCGGTAGGTTCGTATCAGGCGGACGATCTGTGTGGCGTAACCGATCGCCGGATCCATCGTCCCGTAGGCGAGAGGAACCGGATGCGGTTCATCATGACGACGCTGCTATGGCTTTGTGCCACGGTGATGTTCGCGGTCGCACTGCCCGCGGCGTGGGTCCAGCGCCACCTGGTCGATGCGGACGGCTACGCGGCATTCGCGCAGCGTGGCGCTGCCGAGCCGGCGTTGCAGCAGGCCGTGGCATCGGAGTTGACCAACCAGATCGGCAACCTGGGGTATCAGGTCAGCCCGGTGGCGGTGGGAGCCATCGCTTCGACGTATACGTCGGGCCCGTCATTTCCCGGGCACTTCGCTCAGGCGAACCGGTTTGCCCATCGCTGGTTGTTTAGCACCGCCGTGAGGTCGGAGGTGGACCACCAGGGGCGCTGGCTGATAGACCTGGGACCGCTGTTTGCCGACAGTTCCTTAAGAAACTCGTTGCAGCCCTTCGGTATTGATCTGCCAGAGACGCTGCCCGTGCCATTGACCGACACCGCTCCGGAGGCTCTGCGGCCCGGTGTCCTGCGCCCAATGGCGACCTGGGGGCCGTTGCTGAGTGTGGGCGCGGCGGCGCTCACGGGCGTGTTTGCACTCTCGACCCTGGTGGTCGCGCGCAGGCGAGGCAGGGCATTGACCGCGCTGGGGGCTTCGGCTCTGGTTGTCGCCGCGGCCGGCTGGGCCGGGCTGGAGATCGCGCGAGGGCGGATCAACCGTGCGCTGGACAACACATCGGGGGAAATCCGGCGGATCGCCGACTCGATCGTCGGACAAGCGATTTCGAGTATGCACGAATGGCTGAATCTGGCATTGCTGGCGGGTGGGGCCTTGATGGTGCTGGGAATTGCCGCGGCCACGTTGGGAAGCCTCGCTTCGTCATCGGGGCGGGCCGGCTGAACGGCCCAGCATCCGCCAGAGGAATGCGTAGCCCAGCGCCGACTTGAACGCGGTCTGCGCGTTGTCGGCCGCACCGGCATGGCCGCCCTCGATGTTCTCGTAGTAGCGCACGCGGTGGCCGGCGGCCTCTAGTGCGGCCGTCGTCTTGCGGGCGTGTCCGGGATGGACGCGGTCGTCACGAGTCGACGTCGTCATGAGCAGTTCGGGGTAGTGCGCGTGAGCGGAAATGTTCTGGTACGGCGAGAACTCGGCCATGAACGCCCAATCGTCGGGGTTGTCGGGGTCGCCGTACTCGGCCACCCACGACGCTCCGGCCAGCAACAGGTGGTAGCGCTTCATGTCCAGCAGCGGCACGGAGCACACCAGCGCTCCGAACAGTTCCGGGTAGCGGGTCAGCATCACACCCATCAGCAGGCCGCCGTTGCTCCCGCCCATCGCTCCCAATTGCTGCGGGGTGGTGAGGCCGCCCTCGACCAGATCCCGTGCGACGGCAGCGAAATCCTCGTAGACGAGGTGACGGTTTTCGCGCATTGCCTGGGTATGCCACCGGGGGCCGTACTCCCCGCCGCCGCGAATGTTGGCCAACACATAGGTGCCGCCGCGGGCCAGCCACAACCGGCCGAGGACCGCCGCGTAGCCGGGGGTGTTGGAGTTCTCGAAGCCACCGTAGCCGCCGAGCAGGGTCGGCCGTGGGCCTGCCGCGTTGCGCTGTGCAACAACGAAATACGGAATCATCGTGCCGTCGTCCGAGGCGACAAAGCGCTGCGTCACCTCGATACCCGAGGCGTCGAACAGCGCGGGGGCGCTTTTGATCGCGGTCAACTCGTCACCAATGCGGCCCCACAGCAGGCGTGAAGGCGTGTCGAATCCGCTTGAGTCGACAAACATTTCGTCGCCGTACTGGTCGACGTCCACGATCACCGTGTTGGTGTTCGGCGGAATGCCGGTCACCGGCTCGCGTTTCCAGACGCCGGGAGTCGCGATCTCCAGCCGGCTGGCCACGTCGACCAGGGACAGCAGGGTCAACCGGTCGGCGGACCAGGCGAACGACTCCAGGCTGGTGTGGTCGTCGGGTTCGAACACCACGTCGAGTTTCGATGATCCGGAAAGGAATTCGTCGTACTCGGTGGCCAGCAACGATCCGGCGGCATACTTCTCGGTGCCCAACCACCAGTCGGTTCGCGGCCGGATCAACAGCCATTCGCGGTGAATCGAGATGGTGGCATCGGTGGGCACGTCGATGCGGATCAGCTCCTCGCCGCGCAGTTCGTATCGTTCGCGGTTGAAGAAGTCGAGCGACCGCGTGATGAACAGTCGTTCGTAGCCGGGGGTGGGGTCGTATCCGGCACCCACGGCGACGTCGGAACCATCCCCGGTGAACAGGGTGGTCGCCTCCGACAAAGGCTGGCCGCGGTGCCAGCGCTTGATGATCCGGGGATAGCCGGAGTCGGTCAGCGAGCCCGGACCGAAATCGGTACCCACCAGCACACGGTCGGGGCCTTCCCAGCTGATGTCGGTTTTGGCTTCCGGAAGGCGGTATCCGTCCGGCCGGAATTCCCTGGTCCGCATGTCGAATTCACGGATGACGGTCGCGTCCGAGCCGCCCCGCGACAAGGCGACGAGCGCCAGCGTCAGATCCGGCTCGATGACGTCGGCCCCGCCCCAGACCCAGTTCTCGCCGTCGGCGGCGGCCAGTGCGTCGACATCGATCAGAGGGTCCCATTCGGGATCGTCGGTGCGATAGCTGTCCAGGGTGGTCCGCCGCCAGACCCCGCGCGGATTGCTGGCGTCGCGCCAGAAGTTGTAGAGATGGTCCCCGCGCCGGCGGACGTAGGGGATGCGGGCGTCGGTGTCGAGCACCTCGAGGGCTTCCCGGCGCATCCGCTCGAACTCGTCGTCGCAAAGTTCGGCAAGCGTAGGCTCGTTGTGCGCACGGACCCAGTCCAGTGCTTGCTCACCGGTGACGTCCTCCAGCCAAAGGTACGGGTCGATACCTGTCTCGTCGGGCATGCCGACATTGTCGCTGCGGGCGTATGGTGGGCCGCATGGTGGCCCCCGCTCGCGTGTTGATCACCCGCAGCGCCGCCGATCTGCTGGCGACGCTGCAGACCCGCCACGGCCCGGTAATGTTTCACCAGTCAGGTGGCTGCTGCGACGGTTCGTCGCCGATGTGCTACCCGCTCGGCGATTTCGTCGTCGGTGACCGCGACGTCCTCCTCGGCCTGCTCGACGTGGTCTGCGATGACCAGCCCGAAGGTGTGCCGGTGTGGATCTCCGGTCCCCAGTTCGACACGTGGAAGCACACCCAGCTTGTGATCGACCTGGTGGCCGGCCGCGGCGGGGGATTCAGCCTCGAAGCCCCGGAGGGTGTCCGCTTTCTGTCCCGCGGCAGGGCTTTCACCGACGGTGAGAACGGTCGGCTCGCGCAAGCCGCGCCACTAACCGGTGCGGGTTACGAGTCGGGGGCGCGGCCGGCCGGCCCCCGCGGTCAGGTGGTCGCCGAGGCCGCCGACGTGTGCCCGGTACCGATGGGGCACGCCGCGAGGGTTCCCGGCTAACTGTCGGTCGCGCGGTACCGTTTCACTTGTGATCCCCCTTCCTCGTGCGCGATGGCTGACCGGCGCGATGCTGGTCGGCGTCGCCGTGGGGGTGATCGTGGGTGTGGTTGCGTTGCTGTTGATCACCACGCCCGTGCGGCCCGACGCCGCCATCGCGCTGGTGCTGGCGATACCCACCCTTTTCGGACTGGCGCTGCTGATGGTCTCCGCCAGTCGCTGGGTGACGGCGTTGGGGGCGTTTTGCCTGGCGGTGGCGCCGGGCTGGTTCAGTGTTCTCGTATTGACCCAGGTGGTGCATGGTGCCTAACAGTCTGGACACCGGCTCGTTGCCGATGACCGAACCGCATCACGCGCCGATATTCGACACCGGTCCACATCCGGATCCCATCCCGCCGATCGGCGACGATCCCGGTGTCGACTACACGCCACCGGTCGACTCTTCGCCGCTGCCGCACTTGGCCCGGGCCTTCGACGAGCCGGTTCGTGTCGACCTCGGCCCGGCGGTGAGTTCGGCACCGGTGCCGTTGCCCGCCCAGCCCGTCGTGGTGCCCGGTCACTTCCAGTTCACCAAGCGCTGGAAGTTCGCGTTGCTGCTGGCCGGCGTGTGGATCGCGGCCGGCGCTGTCGGGGCAGGCTTGTTCTACTGGTGGTTTCATTCCTTGGACAAGACGTGGCCGGACTTCGGCGTGCTGGTGTACGTGGTGATGTGCGTCGTGGCCGCATTACTGTTCGCGATGGCCGAGACCAAACCGACGGTGTCGTCCCTGGGTATGGGCATTATGACGGCCCCCTTCGCCTCCGGATGCGGCGCCGCATTGCTCTATGGGGCGTACGCGTTCGGATGGGTTGCGCCGTAGCGGAGCTGCGCTGACTCGCCCCTCGAAAACTGCTCGGCACCACTAGGGTGGGCAGCGTGGTGCGTCCTGAAAGCTGGTCCAGGCTTGCAGGTGGAAGTCCTGTCCCGGTAGGCGCCGGAGCGCCGGGTAAAAGGCCCCGGTTCGTCATTGGGAGGCGGGGGGCGAAGCGGGGTAAGGGTCCTGGCCTTGATCATGCGCGTGGAGCGGGTAAGTGTGAGGGCATGACCGGGGCTACCTGGTCCAATTCCACCGGCAGGCCGTCGCTTGTCGTGGCCGGGGAGGAGCCGTTGAGTTTTTCGCCGGTGAAGGTGCGAGAACTGCAGCGTGTGTTATGGGCTGCGGCTAAGCAGCCTTCGGGTCGGCGTTTCCACGTTCGGTGTGACCGTGTCTGCAGGGGTGACGTCCTGTGGGAGGCGTGGGAGCGGGTGTGTGTGAACGAGGGTGCGGCCGGGGTGAATTGGATCACTTCGGCTGCGGTGGAGGATTGCGGCGTGGACCGCATGTTGCGCGAGTTGCGTCATGGCCTTCGCGGGGGTCGGTATCGTCTCGCGTCGGCGCGGCGTATGCGGATTCCGAAACCACAGGGCGGTAAGCGGCCGTTGGGGATGCCCATGGTGGGGGACCGGGTGGCTCAGGCGGCGGCCAAGCTGTTGCTGGGACCGATTTTCGAGGCGGTTTTCTTGCACCGCTTGCGCGGCACTATCCGCTACCCGAAGGTTGCGTAACCAATGTCAAGAAGATCATCGGTAAGCCGTGTGCGGGAAAACCGCACGCACGGATTGAAAGGGGGAAGGGGAAACGGGCTCATCGAGCACCGCGCCCCAGACTACCAATGACACACTACGACGTCGTCGTGCTTGGTGCAGGTCCCGGCGGGTACGTCGCGGCTATCCGTGCCGCCCAGCTGGGACTCAACACCGCCATCGTGGAGCCGAAGTACTGGGGCGGAGTGTGCCTCAACGTCGGCTGCATTCCGTCGAAAGCGCTGCTGCGCAACGCCGAGCTCGCCCACATCTTTACCCGGGAAGCCAAGACCTTCGGCATCAGCGGCGAGGCGACTTTCGACTACGGGGCCGCGTTCGACCGCAGCCGCAAGGTCGCCGAAGGCCGGGTCGCGGGTGTGCACTTCCTGATGAAGAAGAACAAGATCACCGAGGTTGACGGCTACGGCAGGTTCACCGACTCGCACACGCTGGCGGTCGACCTCAATGGCGGCGGTGCGCAGACGCTGACGTTCGACAACGCGATCATCGCTACCGGCGCCAGCACGAGGCTGGTGCCCGGTACCTCTCTGAGCGACAACGTCGTCACCTACGAAAGCCAGATCCTGTCCCGTGAACTGCCCGGGTCGATCGTGATCATCGGGGCCGGCGCAATCGGCATGGAATTCGCCTACGTGCTGAAGAACTATGGGGTCGACGTCACCATCGTCGAGTTCCTGCCGCGCGCGCTGCCCAACGAGGACGCCGAGGTGTCCAAGGAAATCGAGAAGCAGTACAAGAAACTCGGTGTCACGATCCTGACCGGCACGAAGGTGGAGTCCATCGCGGACAACGGGGCCGGCGGTTCCGTTCTGATCACCGTCAGCAAGGACGGCCGCAGCGAGGCACTCAAAGCCGACAAGGTGCTGCAGGCCATCGGGTTCGCGCCCAATGTCGATGGCTACGGTTTGCAGGCCGCCGGTGTGGCGCTGACCGAACGCAAGGCGATCGGCATCGACGACTACATGCGGACCTCGGCGCCCCACATCTACGCGATCGGCGACGTGACCGGCCTGCTTCAGCTGGCGCACGTCGCCGAGGCGCAGGGTGTGGTGGCCGCCGAAACCATCGGCGGTGCCGCGACGATGCCGCTGGGCGACTACCGGATGATGCCGCGTGCGACATTCTGCCAACCGCAGGTCGCCAGCTTCGGGCTCACCGAGGAACAGGCCCGCGCGGAGGGCCACGACGTCAAGGTCGCCAAGTTCCCCTTCACGGCCAACGGCAAGGCCCACGGGCTGGCCGACCCGACGGGTTTCGTCAAGCTCGTCGCCGACTCCAGGTACGGCGAACTGCTCGGAGGCCACCTGATCGGCCCGGACGTGTCCGAACTGCTTCCCGAGCTCACACTGGCGCAGAAATGGGACCTCACCGCCAACGAGCTGGCCCGCAATGTCCACACCCACCCGACCCTGTCGGAAGCGTTGCAGGAGTGCTTCCACGGCTTGGTCGGGCACATGGTCAACTTCTGACGATGCGTACCGCGGCCCGAGTTGCGGCGGTGGCGATCGGCTTGGCGCCGCTGACGCCGACCCGGCCTGCAATGGCCGCGCCCGCCGCGCCCGACCTGTCGCGCTTCCCGGCCGTCGCGGTGGACGCGTACGTCGACGGCGGCGAGGTGTATTTCCAGACGCCCGACGGGCTGCTGTGCGCCATTCGTCCCGCCCAGGGCCTGGCGGGTTGTGACGGCCGGTTGCCGGGCGCGCCGGCCGGCGCCAACCAGGTCGCGTTGTCCCCCGACGCGGCTCAGAGGGGTCTGCGGACAACGGCCGGCCCGCTGTTCGTCAAGCCGAGCGGTGCGGCGGCGGCGGCGTTGCCCGCGGGGCGCAAGATCGTCTTCGCCGACTTCGCCTGCGCCGTCGACGACGACGGGACGACGCTGTGCACCAAGGGAAATCCGCCCGATCAATGGCTGGTGATCGCGCCGTCGGGAACGATGGTGGGCCCCCGGACGGCGGGGCTGCCGCCCGGTTTTCCCGACCCGAACGAGTTCGTCGCGGGAGACGAGAGCTACGTCGTCGGGCTCGGCCCGAAGAACATGTTCCCGGTGTTCACGGTGGGAGACGGCCTGACCTGCAAAATGGCCATGTCCAGCGGCGGCGTGGTCGGGTGCGCAACCGCATCGTCGCAGCCCCTGCCTGGTGTGAACAACGGCGACGACGAGGTCTTCGCGCAGCTGCCCGGGCCGGTGGGCACCCGGCGCTCCGGCACGCCCCGGTTCACCGCACCCGATTATCCGGGCATCGTTCGCCAACTGCCCCCCGGACACCGGATCGACTCCTACGGCGCGACGTGCATGGCCACCGACGACGGTGTCGCGTGCTTCGGCGCGGTGGGCGGGCCGCCCCAGGGGTTCGCGGTGTCGCGCACCGCGACGACGACATTCGGCGGCACGGGCTAGCCCAGCGCCCTCGCCGTCTCGCCGGGCCCGATTGCGATGTCGGAGCCGGCTCGTGTCTTGATCTCAGCACCTGCGGGTAACAGTCGTCATCGGATGTGTGAACACCTCCTGTCCGCAGTGATGCGCGCGTAGGTTCGAGAAGGGGACACGGTTCGAAAGGGGAGGTGCGAGAGCGTGGTGATTCAGCCCGACGGCTTCGGGGGGACCATCAAACTCGACGTCGCGACTCGACACCGGACTGGAGTGCATTCACCGCCAAACCGGCGCCGGACGGGTCGCCGAACGTTCTGGTCATCCTCTGTGACGACGCCGGCATGGCCTCGTGGTCACCCTATGGGGGCCGGATCGAGATGCCGACTCTGGACCGCGTGGCGGCCCACGGGTTGGCCTACGGGCAGTGGCACACCACGTCGTTGTGCTCCCCGACGCGGTCGTGCTTTCCGACCGGGCGCAATCATCATCTAGAACGGGTTCGCCTCGATCTCGGAATCCTCGGCTTCCCCGGCTAGTCCTCGCACATCCCGCCGTCCAACGCGACCATCGCAACGGTGCTCCGCGACGCCGGATGGAGCACCTTGTGGGACGCCCTCTGCATCAAGGACGGCACCGTCAGCTACGCCTGCAACTTCCTGGGCATCACCCCGATCCAGATCCTCTCATCCCCGATGCCGAATGCCGGCCGGCACCTGATCGGGATCGACTTCCAGAGCCAACTCTCAGGCGAGCATATGGAATCGTACGGGCCCGCCACCCTCTACATCGACGAAAACCGCTCAAGCACAGCGGAATTCCGGACGATGGCCGGCCATTTCTCGGTCGCCGGTGAGGTCCTGTGCATCGGGGTACGACACCTCCGATCCGGTCGCCGACTACCCCTACCGGTTCGACTTCACCGGCGGCACCATCCACAAGGTCGTCGCCGACGTCGCACGGCACTTCGCCGTCGTCATGTTCCACGACGGAGGGAAGGTGAGGACAGAACATCATGGCATCGGAGTTCAACGGCAAGGTGGCACTGGACATCCGCGATTCGACGCCGGACCGGCCGGCGTTCCCGGATCCGAAAGCGCCAGAAGGTGCGCCGAACGTGTTGGTGATCCTGTACGACGACACCGGCTGCGCGGCGTGGTCCACCTACGGTGGGCGGATCAACATGCCGACGCTGGATCGGCTGGCCGCGGACGGTTTGACGTATTCGCAGTGGCACACCACTTCGGTGTGCTCGCCCACGCAGTCCACCATGTTGACCGGGCGCAACCATCATCAGAACGGGTTCGGGACCATCGCCGAATCGGTGGCCGGCTTTCCGGGCTATTCGGGCCACATCCCGGCCGGGAACGCGACGATCGCGACGGTGCTGCGCGACGCGGACTGGAGCACGTTCTGGGTCGGCAAGAACCACAATGTGCCCGTCGACGCGTTCGACATCGGCGCCAACCGCAAACACTGCCGCTGGGCCTGGGGTACGACCGGTTCTACGGTTTCATCGGCGGGGAAACCAACCAGTGGTATCCGGAGTTGATCGAGGACAACCACTTCGTCGAGCAGCCCTACTTGCCCGAGGACGGGTATCACTTCTCAGAAGACATCGCCGACAAGGCGACAGCTTCGTCCGCGACACCAAGCAGGCCCGGCCCGACAAGCCGTGGTACATGTGGTACTGCCCCGGAGCCAACCACGCGCCGCATCCTGCTCCGCAGGAGTACATCGAGAAGTACAAGGGGCAGTTCGACGACGGCTACGAAGCCTACCGGGAATGGGTGCTGGCCCGGATGATCGAGAAGGGCGTGCTGCCGCCGAATACCCAACTGACCGAGCTGTATCCGATGACGTCCGGTACGTTCATCGACGGGGACACCGTCCGTCCGTGGGCGTCGCTGTCCGAGGATGAGAAAACGCTGTTCAGCCGGATGGCAGAAGTATTCGCCGCCTTCTCCGAATACACCGACGTGCAGATCGGTCGGCTCATCGACTACCTCGACGAGTCGGGGCAGTTGGACAACACGCTGATCTTCTACTGCGCCGACAACGGCGCATCCGGGGAGGGCCGCCCCAGCGGGTCGGTCAACGATAACCGGTTCTTCAATGGCTATCCCGACGACGTCGAGGCCAACCTGGCCATGATCGGCAAGCTGGATTTGCCGGAGACCTACAACCACTACCCGACGGGGTGAGCGGTGGCCTTCAGCACGCCCTACCGGATGTTCAAGCGATACTCCCAATATGCCGGCGGCACGGCGGATCCCATGGTCATCCACTGGCCTGAGGGATTCCGCGCCCGCGGTGACGTCCGCGACCAGTACCACCACTGCACCGACATCGTTCCCACCATCCTGGAGTGCTGCGGCGTGACGATGCCGGAAATGGCGGACGGGGTGAGGCAGACCCCGCTTGCCGGGGTATCGATGCTTTACAGCTTCGACGATGCCGATGCACCCACCCGCAAGGAAACCCAGTACCACGAAATGCTCAGCACCCGTGGGCTATGGCACCAGGCTGGAAGGTATCCACCGAACACGGCCCGATGATCAACCAGGGCGGATTCGACCACGACCGTTGGCAACTGTTCCACACCGATGTCGACCGCTCCGAAGCCCACGACCTGGCCGCCGAATATCCCGAGAAGGTTGAAGAGCTCACCGACCTGTGGCTGGCCGAAGCGCGGCGAATCAATGTGCTACCGCTCAATGACTATGGCGTGGAAGGCATTCACGCGCTGGAGTACAAGGTAACCCCCCGGTGGACGGACGCTACACCTACTACGCACACACCAGCGAAGTGCCGAAGGCTTCAGCCGCCCGCACGCTCGGGTCGTCGTTCAAGGTCCTCGCCGAGGCCCGAGTTCACTGCGGCCAGCCAGGGCGTCATCGTCTCGCAGGGCTCGCGATTCGGCGGATACACCATGTTCGTCAAGGACCGTCGGCTCAGTTTCGTCTACAACTTCCTCGGGATCCCGCCGGAGCAGGAGCTGAGCACGGTTCTCCCGGCGCCGGGCAAGCATGTGGTAGGGGTGGCTTTCATGAAAGTTTCGATCAGCGACACCCATGAGGTGCTCGGCACGATGGCGCTCTACGTGGACGGCAATCAGGTTGCCGCCGCGGACTTTCGGACCCAGTCGGGCCACTACGCGCTGTGCGGTGAGGGCCTGGCGGTGGGGCGCGACAGCGGCGACCCGGTATCGCGCGAGTACGGGTCCGGTTTTGCATTCAGCGCAGGGCAGATCGTCAAAGTCACCTACGACGTCGGCGACGACACCTACGTCGACCTGGAGCGTCGGTTGGGCGCGATCCTCGCCCGGGATTGACGACGAGGAAAGGGATCGCCCCGGTCGTGACGCCAGCTCAGTCGGGGAAGTCCAGCGGCAGCTTCAGCGTTTCCATCGTCGCCGCGAGCGTGTCGTACTGCCCTGCCAGAAAACAGAATTCGATCAGCTGCTTGCGGTTCAGGTGGGACGCCAGAGCGACCCAGGTCGGCAGGCCGACGCTGCGGCCCAGGACGAACTCGTCGGTCGCCGCCAGCAAGGCGCGGTCACGGTCGGTCAGGCCTTCGGCGCCCGGCCCCTCGAAGACCTTTCGCTGCAGGTCGTCATCGATTCCACGGGACCGGGCCAGGCGCCGATGCTGCTGCAGTTCGTATTCGCAGTTGCGCAGCCGGCCCACCCGCAGTATCACCAGTTCGGCGTCGCGGCGGGACAGCCTGCCCCAGTAGAGCAGCACTCCGCTGAATGGCAGCCAGGTCCAGAACAGCATGCTGTGCCGGGCCACCGCGTTGAACAGGTGGAACTGCGGTGCGCGGATGCGTCGCGCCGCGACGCGGCAGATCACCCAGTTGACGAGGCCGAGGTCGCGCATTCCGCCGGATGCCGGGACACGGGCGGGTTCAGTCATCGTTGGCGTACCAGATAGGGGGACACCGTGCTGCGGTGTTCGTCGAGGTCGAGGGCGCGTCCAAGGGTTGGGAAGGCGCGCTGCGGGCAGTTGTCGCGCTCGCATACCCGGCAGCCGGCGCCGATAGGTGTAGCGATGTCACTGGACAGATCAAGCCCCTCGGAGTACACGAGCCGGTGCGCGTGCCGCAATTCGCAGCCCAGCCCGATGGCGAACGTCTTGCCCGGCTGACCATACCGCGAAGCGCGCCGCTCGACCGTGCGAGCGACCCACATGTAGTTGCGGCCGTCGGGCATCTGTGCGATCTGCACCAGGATCTTGCCCGGGCTTGCGAACGTCTCGTAGACATTCCACAGCGGGCAGGTGCCGCCCGAGGACGAGAAGTGGAATCCGGTGGCGGACTGGCGTTTGGATATGTTGCCCGCCCGGTCCACCCGCACGAATGACAGCGGTACCCCGCGCATCGACGGACGCTGCAGGGTCGACAGGCGATGGCAGACGGTCTCGTAGGAGACGGAGTAGAACGACGACAGGCGTTCGATGTCGTAGCGAAATCTCTCGGCCACGTCGTGGAACTGCCGATACGGCAGGACCGCCGCGGCCGCGAAGTAGTTGGCGAGGCCTAGGCGGGCCAGCGTGCGCGATTCGTCGCTGGTGAACCTGCCGTTTTCCACCAGGGCGTCGATGAGCCCGCCGAACTCCAGATACCCCAGCTCGGCGGCCAGCTTCAAAACCTGCTGCCCGCCGGAGAGGTGGCTGCTGATTTCCAGGGTCCTGGTTTGCGGGTCGTAGCGGTGCAGCACATTGTCACCGAGGTCGACGCGGCCGACGATCCGTACCCCGTGCACCTGGGTCAGCCGCCGGGACAGATCGCCGGCGAGGTCGTCGCGGCTCAGCCGCATGCGCACCGTGAGAGCCTCGGCGGCGGTGTCGAGTTCGTGCAGATAGTTCTGCCGCTCGTAGAAGTAGTCGCGCACTTCGTCATGGGGCATCGTGATGGCCCCGCTCCCGTCGCCGAAGCGGTCTTCGGTGACCGCGGCCAGCTGCGCGACGGCGATGCGGTATCGCCGGTGGAGGTTGACCATCGCCTTGGCCACGGCCGGGTGGGCGGCGACGACATCGGCGACCTCGGCGGGGTCGACCTCGATGTCGAGATCGCGGTCCAGCGTCACCTCGCGCAGTTCGGCCACCAGCCGGGTGTCGTCCTGGGAAGCGAAGAAGGTGGCGTCGACACCGAAGATTTCGGTGATGCGAAGCAGCACCGCGACGGTCAGCGGGCGCACGTCGTGTTCGATCTGGTTGAGGTAGCTGGGCGAGATCTCCAGCATCTGGGCTAGGGCCGCCTGGCTGAATCCCCGCTCGCTGCGGAGCTGGCGGACCCGCGGCCCGACGAATGTCTTCGACACGCCATTAGGCTATCCCTCATTGGCAATAGCGGCTTAGCACAGTTCGCATCGTGGCGTTGTGGCAACGTGGGGGATGGTTTGGCATGATCGCGCAGGACCGGCAAAGGGAGCGAAGGGTGGTGACGTCCGATGGCAGCCGCCAACGGGTCAGGTCTGGGAAAGGCTCTCATGCCGGTGCCAGACCCCCACCCCGACGTATTCGACCGCCAGTGGCCGTTGCGCGTCGCCGACATCGACCGGGTCGGCCGGCTGCGGTTCGACGCCGCCTGCCGGCACATTCAGGACATAGGTCAAGATCACCTGCGCGAGCTGGGCTTCGAGGACACCCACCCGTTGTGGATCGTGCGCCGTACGATGATCGACCTGATCGAGCCGATCGAGTTCTCGGACATGCTCCGGCTGCGGCGCTGGTGCTCGGGTACCTCGAACCGCTGGTGTGAGATGCGCGTGCGCATAGATGGTCGCAAAGGCGGCCTGATGGAGTCCGAGGCGTTCTGGATCAACATCAACCGCGAGACCCAGGGGCCGGCCCGCATCGCAGACGATTTCATCGAGGGCCTGCAGCGCACGACAGCGGTGGACCGCCTGCGCTGGAAGGCGTGCCTGAGGGCGGGTACCCGCGACGACGCCGTTGAGATCCGCGATTACCCCGTGCGGGTTTCCGACATCGACCTGTTCGACCACATGAACAACTCGGTGTACTGGACGGTGATCGAGGATTACCTGCACAGCCGTCCCGAGTTGCTCTCCTCGCCCCTGCGGGTCGCGATCGAACACGATGCGGCGGTGGCGCTGGGGGACAAGCTGGAGATCCTCGCCCACATCCATCCGGCCGGCTCCACCGATCGGTTCGGCCCGGAACTGACCGACCGCACTGTTATCACGCTCACATATGCGGTGGGCGAGGAGACGAAGGCGATCGCTGCGCTCGTTTCGCTCTGATCCTGCATTCGTTCGCTTCGAGGTCCTGAGCTGGGCCTTATTACCCATGGGTAGCTTCCGAAGCGGGTCAGTGATACGAAGCGTTTTGCAAACTTCGCAAATTGATGGCGAGAAGTAGCTTAAATTGGCATGTGAAACGGATGGACCTGGGCCTCCGGGCGATGGCATCGTGTGATTAGCACACCAGTGAAGTCGCGCGGTGTTATGAGTACGGCGATCCCGTCGATGCTGCAGCGGCTTGATCCCCGCACCCGCCCACGAGATTCCGAGGAGTACTCGCCCCCATGTCCACCGTCGGCACGCCCAAGTCCCCCGAACAGATCCAGCACGACTGGGACCACAACCCCCGCTGGAAAGGCCTGAACCGCACCTATACCCCGACCGACGTGGTGGCCCTGCAGGGCAGTGTCGTCGAAGAACACACACTGGCCCGCCGCGGCGCGGAAGTGCTGTGGGAGCAGCTACGCGACATGGACTTCGTCAACGCGCTGGGTGCGCTGACCGGCAACATGGCCGTCCAACAGGTGCGGGCCGGCCTCAAAGCCATCTATCTTTCGGGCTGGCAGGTCGCCGGCGACGCCAACCTGTCCGGGCACACCTACCCCGACCAGAGCCTGTACCCGGCCAATTCCGTGCCGGCCGTGGTCCGCCGCATCAACAACGCGCTGCTGCGCGCCGACGAGATTGCCAAGGTCGAGGGCGACCGCTCGGTCAAGAACTGGCTGGCTCCGATCGTCGCCGACGGCGAGGCCGGTTTCGGTGGCGCGCTCAACGTCTACGAACTGCAGAAGGCCATGATCGCCGCCGGTGTCGCCGGCACGCACTGGGAGGACCAGCTGGCCTCGGAGAAGAAGTGCGGGCACCTGGGCGGCAAGGTACTGATTCCCACCCAGCAGCACATCCGTACGCTGACCTCGGCCCGCCTGGCCGCCGACGTTGCCGATGTCCCGACCGTGGTCATCGCCCGCACCGACGCCGAAGCAGCGACGCTGATCACCTCCGATGTCGACGAGCGCGACCGCCCGTTCATCACCGGTGAGCGCACCGCCGAGGGGTTCTACCGCCTCCGCAACGGTCCGGAGCCATGCATCGCCCGCGCCCGCGCATACGCGCCGTATTCCGATCTGATCTGGATGGAGACCGGCACACCCGACCTCGCGCTGGCGCGCAAGTTCGCCGAGGGGGTCAAGAGCGAATTTCCCGACCAGATGCTGGCCTACAACTGCTCGCCGTCGTTCAACTGGCGCAAGCACCTCGACGACGCAACGATCGCCACGTTCCAGAAGGAACTCGGCGCGATGGGCTTCAAGTTCCAGTTCATCACGCTGGCCGGCTTCCACGCCCTCAACTACTCGATGTTCGATCTGGCCTACGGCTACGCCCGCAATCAGATGAGCGCCTACGTCGACCTGCAGGAGCGCGAGTTCGCCGCCGAGGCGCGCGGGTACACCGCGACCAAGCACCAGCGTGAGGTCGGCGCCGGCTACTTCGACAGGATCGCCACGACGGTGGACCCGGCCAGTTCGACCACCGCGCTGGCGGGCTCGACCGAAGAGGGCCAATTCCACTAACTAGAACGAACCCTGCCGAGCAGACGCAAAAGGCCCTGCGACGGGACGCGAAATGCACCCCTTTGCGTCTGCTCGGCAGGGTGAGGGGTGGGAGGGTTTGACAGCGCACGCCTCGCCCATAAATCGTGAGCGGGGCCTGTCGCATGCAATTTAGGGAGTCACGTGAGCAAGATCGAGCGCGTCGGTGTCGTGGGCGGCGGACAAATGGGCGGTGGAATCGCGGAGGTGTCGGCCAAGGCCGGCGCCGACGTCATCGTCTTCGAACCCACCGAGGAGTTTGCCGCCGCAAGCAAGAAGCGCATCACCGGCTCCCTGGACCGGGCCGTGGAAAAGGGCAAGCTGTCGGCAGACGAGCGCAACGCGACCCTGGGCCGGCTCGCATTCACCACCGATCTGAAGGATCTGGCCGACCGCCAACTGGTTATCGAGGCGATCGTCGAGGACGACACCGTCAAAGCCAAGCTGTTCGCCGAACTCGACGACATCATCACCGACCCCGGCGCCGTGCTGGCGTCCAACACCTCCAGCATCCCGATCATGAAGATCGCCGCCGCGACGAAGGACCCGCGACGCGTGCTCGGTTTGCACTTCTTCAATCCGGTGCCGGTCCTGCCGCTCGTCGAACTCGTCAGCACGCTGGTCACCGATCCGGCGGCGGCCGCGCGCGCCGAACAGTTCGCGACCGCTGTGCTGGGCAAACAAGTGGTGCGCTGTCAGGACCGTTCGGGATTCGTCGTCAACGCCCTGCTGGTGCCCTACCTGTTGTCGGCGATCCGCATGGTCGAGTCGGGTGGCGCAACCATCGAGGATGTCGACAAGGCCGTCGTGGCGGGCCTCTCGCACCCGATGGGGCCGCTGCGTTTATCGGACCTGATCGGCCTGGACACCCTCAAGTTCATCGCAGACAAAATGTTCGACGAATTCAAGGAGCCGCACTACGGACCACCGCCGCTGCTGCTGAGGATGGTGGAGGCCGGATTGCTCGGAAGAAAATCCAGCCAGGGTTTTTACCGATACTGAGCATGGCGCGTTGGCTTGAGCATCGCGATGTGGGTTAGCCTATCCCGCGGTGGACCTTTTGGGGTCCCGTGCGCGGGACCGACGGGCGCACGCTATTGGCAGGCTCTAGACGACGCATTGACCGAACCGGAGGGCCGAGCCGCCCGGCGCCGGTCATCACATGGACAACACAGGACAACACAGGACAAAGGTTAGGACGAATGACAGAACTCGACAACGCGCTCACTCCCTACTATGAGGAGTCCCAGTCGATCTACGACGTGTCCGACGAGTTCTTCGCCTTGTTCCTCGACCCCACCATGGGCTACACGTGCGCATACTTCGAGCGCGATGACATGACCCTGGAGCAGGCCCAGAACGCCAAGTTCGACCTAGCGCTGGGCAAGCTGAACCTCGAACCGGGAATGACGCTGCTCGACGTCGGGTGTGGCTGGGGCGGCGCGCTGCGCCGTGCGGTCGAGAAGTTCGACGTCAACGTCATCGGCATCACGTTGAGCAAGAACCAGCACGCTTACAGCACCGCCTTGATGGCCACGATCCCGACGACGCGAAGCGTGGAAGTGCGGCTGCAGGGATGGGAGGAGTTCACCGACAAGGTGGACCGCATCGTCTCCATCGGGGCGTTCGAGGCATTCAAGGTCGAGCGTTACCCGCGGTTCTTCGAGAAGGCCTACAACGTCCTGCCGGACGATGGCCGCATGCTGCTGCACACGATCCTGGCGCACAACCAGCAGTTCTACCGGGAAAACGGCATCAAGCTGACCATCAGCGACCTGAAGTTCATGAAGTTCATCGAGAAAGAGATCTTCCCGGGCGGCCGGTTGCCGGCCGTCGCGGACATCGAGAAACTAGCCGCCGATTCGGACTTCACCCTGGAACGCATCCAACTGCTGCAGCCTCATTACGCGCGCACGCTGGACATGTGGGCGGAGAACCTGGAGAAGAACCGCGAGCAGGCGATCGCGATCACCTCCGAAGAGGTCTACGACCGCTACATGAAGTACCTTGTCGGTTGCGCGGACTTCTTCCGCCGTGGCCTCACCAACGTGGGCCAGTTCACGCTGTCCAAGGGCTGACAGACCGCCGCACGGGCATCGGGCGGCGCCGCGCCTGTAGCCGGGCGGTGCTCAGGATCGGGCGAGTCGCTTCTTCTCCGCTTCGACGTCGAAGTCCGCCGGCGGCCACGACAGCTTCAGGGACGTCAGGGCCTCGATCAGCAATTCCGTGACCGCCAGCCGGCTGTACCACTTCTTGTCGCACGGCACCACGTGCCAGGGTGCGTAGTCGGTGGAGGTTTTGTCCAGCATCACCTGGTAGGCCTCACGGTAGGCGGGCCATAGCGCACGCTCGTTGAGGTCGTCGGCGTTGTATTTCCAGTACTTGGTCGGATCGTCCAGACGGGCCGCCAGCCGCCGCTGCTGTTCGTCGAGCGATACGAACATCGCCACCTTGACGATCGTCATCCCGCCGTCGACGAGCTCCTTTTCGAAGGCGTTGATCTCGTCGTAGCGGGCGCCCCACACCTCCGGTGGGACGAGGTTGTGCACGCGCACCACCAAGACGTCCTCGTAGTGCGAGCGGTCGAAGACCCCCACGTAGCCGCCGCGGGGCAGCGCATTACGGATGCGCCACAGGTAGTGGTGCTCTCGCTCCTCCTCGGTCGGCTTGCCGAAGCTGCTGTAGCTGATGCCCATCGGATTTCCTGCGCCGACCACGTGCTCGACGATCCCACCCTTGCCGGCCGTGTCCATGCCTTGCAACACGAGCAGGACCGACCTGGTGTCCCCCTTGCGGCCGTTGGCGTAGAGCATTTCCTGCAGCGTGGCGAAACGGGCACTGCGCTCGGACTGGATGTCCGGGGCGTTGTCCTTGTCTCCTTTGAAGCCCGGACTGGAGTCGGTGTCGATGTCGGCCACCGTCATGCCAGGTTTGAATGCCAGGACGTTGTCCGGCTGATGGGTCCACTGCGAAGGCAGGTCGCTCATAACAGCGGAGCCTATGCGGCTCCTCGAGGGTTCAGGACAAAGACGGTGGAAGCTGCGGCAACGCATGCGGTTCGCGGTCGAACAGCTCCAGAGATCCGCCCGCTTCGACGATTCCGCACAAGGCGCTCCAGGACAGCATGGTGAGGTAGTCGATCAGCTCGTCGGAGGACATCCGCCGGTGCGACATCCACGAATGCGTCGCCAATTGGACTCCGCCGACGATCATGTACGCCCATGGCTCGACGCCCCTGGTCTCCATGCCGACCGACTGCGCCCGCCTTCGGAACATCACCGCCAGCATGCCCGCGATAATCCGTTCGCTGTCGGCGATGACCTTGTTCTTGCTTGCGGAGCTGTTCGCGAAAACGAACGGGTAAATCTCGGGCTCGGCCGCGACCGTCTCGACGTAGACGCGGATGAGATCACGGGCCAGATCGTAGCCGTCGAGATTGCTGGACAACGCCGCCGCCACGTTCGGGATCAGCGTGGTCTGCGCGAAGCGCATCATAACCGCGGTGGTCAGGTCGTTCTTGTCGACGAAGTAGCGATACAGAACGGTCTTGGAAACACCGATTTCAGCGGCGATCTCGTCCATGCTGACGTCGCGGCCGCGATGGCGGATGGCCTCAAGGGTGCCGTCGACGAGCTCGTTGCGGCGTTCGACCTTGTGCTGGTGCCATCGGCGTTTGCGGCCGTCGATCTTGACGGTTGTTCGCCCTGGCTCAGATGTCACTGTCGGAGATGTCCGTTCTCTAGATGATCCCGATAGTACGACCGGACGGCGCCTGGCACCGGTTTGCGGTCACAGTAACTGGATTCGCGCGGTCGGACATGTGCGGCGGTGACATAGCGGATGATGTTGTCGTGGCAGCTCCACCGAATCTCCCGCCTGCGCCGGCCCGGGAACCCGATCTGGTCCCCCGGCGTGTCGGCACGGGCGCGGTATTCGAGCGGTTGAGTTCGTTCGCGCAGTCTGTGGCCGAAAGCGATCAGTCGCCCGACGACGAGCGCCGTCGGGCGCTGCGCCGGATGAAGATGGTCGCGTTGGGGTTCCTGGTGGCTGCTTCTATCATCTTCCTGGTCTGCGAGTGGGCCCAGTCGGGCGGATCGGCACCGGCGTGGGTGGGCTACGTCGGGGCGGCCGCGGAGGCCGGCATGGTGGGCGCCCTTGCCGACTGGTTCGCGGTGACGGCGCTGTTCAAGCATCCGCTCGGGATTCCCATCCCGCACACCGCGATCATCCGGCGCAAGAAGGACCAGCTGGGCCAGGGCCTGGGTGCGTTCGTGCGGGAGAACTTCCTGGCCGCCGAAGTGGTCGAAGCCAAACTGCGCGGCGCGCAGGTCGCCGGTCGGCTCGGGAAATGGCTGGCGGACCGCGGTCACGCCGAGCGCGTCGCCAGCGAGGCGGCGACGGTGCTGCGCGTCGGCGTCGAACTGCTCAACGACGACGACATCGCGCAGGTGATCGACCGGATGATCGTGCGCCGCGTCGCCGAGCCGCAGTGGGGACCGCCGGTGGGCCGGGTGCTTTCCACCCTGCTGACCGAGAACCGTCAGGAGGCTCTCATCCAGCTGCTGTGCGACCGGGCGTTCGAGTGGTCGCTGAATGCCGGGGAGACCATCGAGCGGGTCATCACCCGCGACTCGCCGAGCTGGTCGCCGCGGTTCGTCGACCAACTCGTGGGCGACCGCATCCACCGTGAACTGATGGATTTCACCGACAAGGTGCGGCGTAACCCCAATCACGAGTTGCGCCAGTCGGCCACGCGATTCCTGTTCGAGTTCGCCGACGACCTGCAGAACGATCAGGCGACCATCGCCAAGGCGGAGTCCGTCAAGGAGCAGCTGATGGCTCGCGACGAGGTTGCCCGTGCCGCCGAGACCGCGTGGCGGACCCTCAAGCGGCTCGTGTTGGAAGGGGTCGACGATCCGTCCAGCACGCTGCGCGACCGGATCGGCGACTCGGTGGTCAGGATCGGCGAATCGCTGCGCGACGACGTCGAGCTGCGCGAGAAAGTGGACAGTTGGATCGTGCGTGCCGCACAACATCTGGTGGCGCAGTACGGCATCGAGATCACGTCGATCATCACCGAGACGATCGAGCGATGGGACGCCGACGACGCGAGCCGGCGCATCGAGCTGCACGTGGGCAGAGATCTGCAGTTCATCCGCATCAACGGGACGGTCGTCGGCGCGCTGGCCGGCCTGGTGATCTACACAGTGGCGCAAATCATATTTTGACCTGCGCTAGCATCTGCTTGCAATTGTTAGCACAGTGGCCTAGTGTGGTCCGGGATGACGTTTGAGTGTACTCCGGGTGGCCTTCAAGTGGGCCCTGACGAGGCCTGAGGGGTCTCGAGCGGCATTGACGGGCATTGACCGGCTTGAGAGTGGTCTTTGACGGCCTTGATTGGTCTAGTGGAGCCTGCCACGATCGGCCGCCGGAATGCAGCGTCA
>CAZEHT010000002.1:73866-79151 GCA_964511995.1 uncultured Mycobacterium sp. | reverse complement strand
GCCATGCCGCAGGATGAGAACCTTGCCGCCGTGGTCACCCATGCCGCCTCCGACATCGGGAGCTATATCCGGTCGCAGCGCGAGGCGGCGCAGGTGTCCGTGCGCCAATTGGCGGAGAAGGCGGGAGTCAGCAATCCGTATCTCAGCCAGATCGAGCGCGGTTTGCGCAAGCCCTCCGCCGAGGTGCTCAACCAGATCGCCAAGGCACTGCGTCTTTCCGCTGAGGTGCTCTACGTCCGGGCCGGAATCCTGGAGCCGCGGGAGGCCTCGGGAGCGGTTCGCGACGCCATCGTGATGGACACGGCAATCACCGAACGACAGAAACAGGTGCTGCTCGACATCTATGCGTCGTTCCTCCAACAGAACTCGGATAGGCCATGAGGAGCGAGTGACTGACTGATTTCGATAATGTGAACAACCGAACATTCCGTGCGAACGAAGAAACCCTTCGGAAATCTGTCGAAAGGAAAACCTAATGCCTGACAACCCCACTGTCCCCACCGTCGAAGATCTCAAGGCTCCGCTGCTCGCCGCCGTGGGCGCCGCCGACCTGGCGCTGGCCACGGTCAACGAAATCGTCGCCACCCTGCGTGAGCGGGCCGAAGAAGCTCGCACCGACGCCTCCACGCGGGCCGAGGAGAGCCGTGCCAAGCTGACCGCGCGTGTCGACGAGGCCCGTGACCGGCTTGCCAAGCTCCAGGAGGGGCTGCCGAACCAACTCGGCGAGCTGCGCGAAAAGCTGACCGCCGACGAGCTGCGTAAGGTCGCCGAGGAGTACGCGGACGCCGCGCAGAGCACGTATGCCAAGCTCGTCGAGCGCGGTGAGGCGGCGCTGGAGCGGCTGCGCAGCCAGCCGAGGCTGGAAGAGGCCACCACCCGGGCCGAGGGCTACATCGACCAGGCCGTGGAGCTCACTCAGGAAGCGTTGGGCACCGTTGCTTCGCAGACCCGCGCGGTCGGCGAGCGCGCCGCCAAGCTGGTCGGCGTAGAGCTGCCGGGCAAGGTTGAGGAAGTGACGGCACCGGTCAAGGAGGCCGCCAAGAAGGTCGCCGCCAAGGCCCCGGTCAAGAAGGTCGCGGCGGCCCGCAAGGCCCCGGCCAAGAAGGCACCGGCCAAGAAGGTCACCCAGAAGTAAGCCAGAAGTAACGCGTCGATCCGGGCACCGGGTTCGACGACCGAGACGGCACCCGCATACCCTTAGGAGCATGCTCCAAGGTGTTGCGGGTGCCGTTCTCGATTTCCTGCATTTCGCCGTGCTGGCCACTGCGCTGGGCGCTCTGGTCAACGCGGCCCTGCAACGGCCGGACGCCTATACCGCCGCCGACAAACTGACCAAGCCGTCGTGGCTGGCCATCCTGGCCGGGGCACTTCTGCTGGCCTTCCTCATGGGAGCCGGTTTCGGGTCGGCGATCGCAGCGTGCGGCGCGGGTGTGTACCTCGTCGACGTCCGGCCCAAGCTGCTGGAAGTACAGGGAAAGTCCCGCTGACCCCGCGATGCGACCGCTGATCGCCGCGCTGGGTGCGGCCGCTATCTGTCTGGCGGTGTCCGTCGGGTCCGGTAGCACCGTGGCCCGGGCCGACGAATCGTTCGCTCCCCCCTTCGTCGACCATGTCGAGTGGCAACACTGGGGGGATCTGTCGTCGCTGCGGGTGTTTCCCACGCCGTCGGGCCGGGCCGCCGCGGGGACGCTGCGCACCACCGCGCAAGCCCACGAGGCCTGGGCCGAGGTGGTCGCCGACACCTCTGACGCCGACCAACCCGGCATGCGCGAGCAGTTCCTGTGCCACTGGCGGCTCGCGGAATTCAGCCGGCCCGGCAAGGTCAGTTGGAACCTCGAACCATGGCGGCCGGTCGTCGATGAGGCGCGAATGCTGGCCACCGGTTGCAACCCCGGCGGCACGGAGGAGCCGTTCTGATGGCGGCGGCCCGGGTCATCTGGTGAGGGCGGTCGGGGTGGGCGCCGCGCGCCCGGGCCCGCCGTGGACCCGCGGCCGAATGGCCGCCCTGATCGACCACACGCTGCTGAAGCCGGAGGCGACCACCGACGACGTGCGCGCCCTTGTCGACGAGGCGGTCGAGCTCGGCGTATACGCGGTATGCGTGTCACCCTTGATGGTTGAAGCCGCGGTGCCGCGATGCCCTGCCGGTCTGGTCGTCGCCGCGGTCGCCGGCTTCCCGTCCGGCAAACACCGTTCGGAGGTGAAGGCCCGGGAAGCAGAGCTCGCGGTCGCCGCCGGAGCCTCCGAGATCGACATGGTGATCGACGTGGGTGCCGCCCTTGCCGGCCGATTCGCCGAGGTGGGGGCCGACGTCGCCGCGGTGCGTGCCGCGGTACCTGATGCGGTGCTCAAGGTCATCGTCGAGTCGGCGGCACTCATCGGCCTCGGCGGCGCGCCGACCCTGGTGTCGGTCTGCCGTGCCGCCGTCGATGCCGGGGCCGACCTCGTCAAGACGTCGACCGGGTTTCACCCCTGCGGCGGTGCATCGGTTACCGCGGTCACGTTGATGGCCGATGCCGCCGGGAAGAACGCCGGTGTGAAGGCCAGCGGAGGGATCCGCACCACCGCAGACGCGCTGGCCATGCTTGCGGCGGGAGCCACCAGGCTGGGGTTGTCGGGCAGCCGGGCCGTTCTCGACGGCCTCCGGTGACGGCGCTCAGAGCCCCGCGAAGCAGGGATCCTCGTTGTCCGGCGGAATGGTGGCGTCTCGCGTCGAG
This sequence comes from uncultured Mycobacterium sp., assembly GCA_964511995.1. GTDB lineage: Bacteria > Actinomycetota > Actinomycetes > Mycobacteriales > Mycobacteriaceae > Mycobacterium. The sequence continues at coordinate 76,434 of CAZEHT010000002.1, read as the reverse complement.
AATTGGGCTATGACGCCGTCGCCGGTCACTCCGACGCTGTCCGCCCTGATACCGAGCGGATAGTTCTTGGTCAGCCGCGAGGTTACCGCGTCAAGTGCCGGCTGCACGGATTCGCGGGGCAGCGTGAAGCCGAGCCCGACCACGTGCACCACCGTGAGCCCAAGACTTCCGTCCGTCAGCTGCGGCTTGGCGACGACGGTTCCCAGCGGGCCATCGATTTCGATGGTGCCGTCGAGCTGGTTCGTCTTGACGCCGGAGACGATGCCGCCGAGCAGCGGGATGGAGTCCTGCACGGTCTGCTTGATTCCGTCGGCCGTCCAGGACACGGCTGCCACCAGTGATCCGATTGTTCCCGCGGAATCCGCGGAATCCCGTAGGCGAACGTCCTTGATGTCGATGTCGAGCTTCATGCCCCGGGCGTCGCGGACCTGGTTGCCGGCCGTGCGGATCGAGATGTTGGTGTAGTGCCTGTTGAGGTGCTGCCAGAGGAAGGGCGGCACGGTGCCGAAAGACACGTCGGCGCCGTCGCGCACCACGCATTCGACCACCTTGGCCACTACGGCGTTGGCCCGGTGCCGACCGTAGAGCTCGCCGGCGAGCAGGCCCGCGACGGCTAGGGCGCCGACGATGACGAGAACCAGGACGATGGACAGCGGATCGCTGACGAAGCGGCGCAGCTTGCCCTCCTTGGGGGCGGGAGACCGGGCGGGGTGAGACTGCGGTCGGGCGGCCGGGGGCGCGTGGGTCGCCGGCGGCGCCGGACGTGGGATGCTCTGTGTGGGCTGCTCCGGCACACCCGGCTGACCGGCGATGCGCTCGGTCGGTGCGGCAGACGGCGACCGGTGACCGGCGATGCGCTCGGTTGGCGGGGTATGGGCCGGACGCGCCCACGGGGACGGATCGTGGCCGGACGGGTAGGGCGGGCCCTGCGGCGGATTCGTCACCCGCGCGATTCTGCCTTATCGTCGCGCGCGCTCCGAACGGTTGCGCAGTATGCCCAGCGTGGCGCGGGCGATCTCGACCGCGCCGAGGTCGAGATCGCAGACCAGCAGCTCAGGATCCGCGGCCGCGGCGCAAACGATTTCGCCGTACGGCGAGGCGACCAGACTGCCGCCGACACCGGTGGGTCCGGCGGCCGCCACCGCGTCACCAGGATAGGCCTGGCCGGCCCCAACGACGTAACCGCCGATGTCGAGGGCCCGCGCGCGTGCCAGTAACGTCCATTGTTCGAGCTTGCCGGGGCCGGAGCCCCACGAGGCACTCACCGTGACTACGGCGGCGCCGCGGCGGGCCAGTTCGACGAACAACTCGGGAAAGCGGATGTCATAGCACGTCGTCAGCCCGATCCCGGTGCCGTCGACGGTGATCACCACCGGATCGGACCCGGGCGCCACCGTCTGCGACTCGCGAAACCCGAAAGCGTCGTAGAGGTGGATTTTGTCGTAGTGGGCGTCGACATCGGGTCCGGTCGCGATCACGGTGTTGGTGACCCTTCCGTCGTCGGCCGGGCAAAACATTCCTGCCACCACGGTGACGCCGGCGCCGGCGGCCGCGAGCCGCACACCGTCGGCCCACCGGCCGTACAGCGGTTCGGCAACCGGGCCGAGCGGCACCCCGAACCGGCACATCGCGGCCTCGGGGAACACCACCAGCCGCGCTCCGCGCTCCGCGGCCCGGCGGGTGCACTCCTGAACCGTCGCCAGGTTGGCCACCGGATCGGTGCCGCTGCTGATCTGCGCCAGGGCGATCCGCATGCGGCCACACTATGCCTTGTCGGGGCCTTGTCGGGGCCTTGTCGGGGCCTCGTTGCCGAGAGCCGGGCAATCGGCGCCCGGTCAGGCTCCGGTGTTCTTCGGTTTGCGAGCGTGGAAAGCCACCGTAACGGTGTCGGCGACTTTCATGGCTCCCAACAGCGAATAGGGCTTGACCTCGAAGTCGGTCTGGGTGACCTCGGCCTGCAGGTTCAGCTGCCAGGCGTCGCCGGCGTCCGACATCGCGAGCTCCACCTCGACGGGCCTGGTGACACCGTGGATCTGCAGCGGCCCGGCCAGCGCGAAGCCGGAATCGGTTCGGGTGATGGTCTCGGCGCTGAACTCGATGTGCGGGAAGCGCTTGGCGTCGAGTGATTTCATTGCGTTCGATTTGACGACGCCCTTTTCCGGGTTCGTCAGGGGAGTGACGCCGCCTTCGCTGCTGAGCACTTCGAGCGAGTCCACGTCCACCACCACGCCCGCCGCCACCGGGGTGTTGTCCGACCACTTGGCGTGGGCGCGCCATGATCCCATCCGCAGTGTCAGCCGATGTCCCATCCGGGCGGCCCGCCCGTCCACCCCGGTGTGGATGGTCAGTTCGCCGTCGGCATCGTCCAGTTCCCATGTCGCGTCAGTCATGGCCTAGACCTTAGCGGCGCCAGCACTGGCAGAACCGGTGGGTGCGACGGTCTCCCACGGCACGGTGAGGACCGCGTCGCGCAGCCGGCGCCGTTGTGGAACGACGGGGACGCCGGCCCGCCGCAGCAGGCCGCCAGGTCCGACGGCTGCTCGATGCGGCCGGGATCGCATGCCAGGG
>CAZEHT010000002.1:31649-73766 GCA_964511995.1 uncultured Mycobacterium sp. | reverse complement strand
CAGCAGGCCGCCAGGTCCGACGGCTGCTCGATGCGGCCGGGATCGCATGCCAGGGCCAGGCTGAGCCTCCCCAGCTCGTCGCACGTACCGTCGACGATCAGGCCGTCGTATGTGATCCCGCCCCGCATCGCCGCCCAGGCGCCGGCGACATCCTCGACGGGGTACTGCCGGAGCACGTTGAACGCGCGCACCAGCACCGGGCGCAACCCGGCCAGCTCGAACCCGCCCACCGCGAAACCGTGTTCCGTCAGCGGCCAGGGGCCGTGCCGCCTCGACGCGCTCCGGACTGATCTCCAGGCCCACCACGCGGACGTCGGCGCGCACCGCGCGCAGCCGCACCGCCAGCTCCACCGTGGTGACGGGCAGCGCGCCATAGCCCACGTCGACCACCAGCGGATCGGCGGCCGCCGCCAGTGCCGCCTGGGCGCGCCGCGAGTGCCGCCTGGGCGCGCCGCGAGTGCACCAGCCAGCGGTCGCAGCGCCGGGAGCCGGTTATGGCCGGTGGTGCCCCGAGTGACGGTTCCCAGCGGTCGGTGGTCGGGGTGGTCCTTGGGCGGTACAGGCCGCCGCTCAGCTGTTTTCCGTCAGCCACTGCGCGGTGAACTCTTGTTCGGCGGTCAGCAGGTCGACCAGCTGGCTGTTGATGAAGTTCTCGATCTTGCCTCCCACCAGCGGAACACGTACCGCGACGGTGCCGTGGAAGTCCAGGTGCGCTCGGCCCGCGTGGTGGTCATAGGGTCCCAGGACGGCTTCGCCGGACAACGCGACCGGAGCTTCGGGGAGGTGGCCGCTTACCCGGGCACGTGCCCGGCCGCCGACCACCGGCGCCCATGTCTCCTTGCGCTCGACGCGCAGGTCGCGTTTGTAAAACTGGGTGATCAGGGCCGGCAACCTGTCCCGTCGCAGTACCTGCGTGGTGGTTACGGCGACGGTGCCGTCCGCGTCGACGTCCATCGCGTCGAGCATCGCGTAGTCGGCGCCCGAGTCGGCCAGTCTGGCCAGCCAATATCGCTTGTCGCCGAATACCCGGCGTACTTGTTCGACGGTGCCGTCGTATTCGGCGGCCATGTCGAATGAACGCGGCATAACCGGTCACGCTACCGTTACCGCCCGTGACCTCGCTATTTTCCGGTGCGACGGTCAGCTACGACGTGCCACTGGCGCCGCTGACCACCCTTCGGGTGGGCCCGGCCGCGCGCCGGTTGATCACCTGCACCACGACGGAGCAGGTGGTCGCCGCACTCGCTGCGCTGCGGGACGAAGACCTGGGGGAAGGCGGGAGAAAAGTCGGGGAGGAAGCCGGCGCAGAAGGCAGGAAAGAAGGCAGCGAGCCGCTGCTGCTCGGCGGCGGGTCCAACGTTGTGGTGGACGACAGGCTTGAGGGGCTGACCGTCGTGCGGCTGGCGAACACTCGGATCACGGTGACCGGCAACCGGATACGCGCGGAAGCCGGCGCGGAGTGGGACACCGTGGTGCGGACCGCCGTGGACGCCGGCCTCGCCGGATTGGAATGCCTGTCGGGTATCCCGGGGTCCGCCGGAGCCACTCCGGTCCAAAACGTCGGCGCCTACGGGGCCGAGGTCGCCGACACCATCACCCGCGTGCGGCTTCTGGACCGCACGGCGGGCCGGTTGTACTGGGCGCCGCCCACCGAACTGGGGTTCGGCTACCGGACCAGCGTCCTCAAACATCCGCCCCGACCCGGACCGGTGCCCGTCGCGGTGGAGGTCGAGTTCGAACTCGACGCCTCGGGGCGCGGCGCACCGGTGCGCTACGGACAGTTGGCGGCGATGCTCGGTGTCGCGGCCGGTGAGCGCTGCGAACCGGCGCGAGTGCGCGAGGCGGTGCTTGCGCTGCGGCGGCGCAAGGGCATGGTGCTCGATCCGGCGGACCACGACACATGGAGTGTCGGGTCGTTCTTCACCAACCCGGTGGTGACACCGTCGCGGTTCGACGAGATCCGCTCGGCTTGGGAACGCCGCCGCCGACAGGCCCCCGGGGACGGCGCCCCCGGGCCGCTTCCGCATTACCCGGCCGACGGCGGAGTGAAACTGGCGGCCGGCTGGCTGGTCGAACAGGCGGGATTCGCCAAGGGATTCCCCGGTGACGGCGCACCGGCCCGGTTGTCGCGCAAGCATGCGCTGGCGCTGACCAACCGGGGCAACGCCGTCAGCGCCGACATCGTGGCCCTGGCCCGGCGCGTGCGAGACGGCGTTGCCGACATTTTCGGCATCGTCTTGCAGCCGGAACCGGTGCTGGTCGGGTGTGTGATCTGACCGCCGGAGTTTCGGGGGCACTTCGGTCCGTATCGTTGGTCGCCGTGAGCCCCTCATCCGAGCCGTCACGTCCGGCGCCGGTCGCCCGGCGTCACGTGCTCGGCGTCCTGGCCCTCGGCGTGGTCGCGCCGGGAGCTCTGTCGGCGTGCGGCACGTCGACCGACCGGAAGGACGCGGGGCCGCCGGCGCCCCCGTCGATGGTGTTCACCCCGCAGCCCGGCGCCGCCGATGTATTGCCGACGGCCCCGGTTCGGGTCGAGGTCGCCGACGGTTGGTTTCAACAGGTCTCGCTGACCAACCCCAACGGCAAGGTGGTCGCCGGCGCCCTCAACCGTGACCGGACTGCGTACGTCGTCTCCGAACCGCTCGGCTACGGCGCGACATACACCTGGGACGGATCCATCGTCGGGCGCGACGGCAAGGCGGTAGCCGTTGCCGGCAGTTTCACCACCGTCTCGCCGAACGTCGTGGTCGGCGGCCAATTCCAGCTCTCCGACGGCCAGACCGTCGGGGTGGCGGCACCTATCATCCTGCAGTTCGACGAGCCGATCAGCGACAAGGCGGCTGTCGAGAGGGTGCTTACCGTCACCACCGACCCACCGGTCGAGGGAAGCTGGGCGTGGCTGCCCGACGAAGCACAGGGATCCCGCGTGCACTGGCGCACGCGCGAGTACTACCCGCCGGGCACCAAGGTTCACGTGGACGCCCGGGTGTACGGGGTGGGCTTCGGTGACGGAAACTACGGGGCCGCCGACTCCACCCTGGACTTCACCGTCGGGCGCCGCCAGGTGGTCAAGGCCGAGGCAACCAGCCATCGCATCCAGGTGATCACCGACGGCGGTGTGCTGTTCGACTTCGCGTGCAGCTACGGGGAGGGCGACTTGCCGCGCAATGTCACCCGCAGCGGTGTCCACGTCGTCACCGAGAAGTACGCAGACTTCTACATGTCCAACCCGGCTGCCGGATACAGCAACATCCACGAGCGGTGGGCGGTGCGGATCTCCAACAACGGCGAGTTCATCCACGCCAACCCCGCCAGCGCGGGAGCTCAGGGCAACACCAACGTCACCAACGGCTGCATCAATTTGTCGCCCGGCGATGCCGAGCAGTACTTCCACACGGCGGTCTACGGCGATCCCGTCGAAGTCACCGGCACGTCGATCCACCTGTCCTACGCCGATGGGGACATCTGGGACTGGGCGGTGGACTGGGACACCTGGCGGTCGATGTCGGCATTGCCGGCGCCCGATGCGCCGCCGCCGCAGACGTCGATTCCCAGCACCGCGCCGGTGACCCCCGCCGACGCGCCCATTCTGTCGGGTACACCCGCGCCAGCACCGCCCCCGCCCCCGGCTCCCCGGCCATAACCGACGGGATCACTGCCCCTTTCGGTTGAACCGGCCGTGCGGGGCCTGGTCACGTGGACGGATCACGATCTGGTCCACGTCGACGTGCGGCGGCCGCGAGGCGACGAATCCGATCACCTCGGCGATGTCACGGGCAACCAGTGGGGTAATACCGGCGTAGACCGTGTCGGCCCGCTTCTGGTCTCCGCCGAATCGCACCAGCGAAAACTCGGTCTCGACGGCGCCGGGCGCGATCTCCGTGAGTCGTACGGGTTTTCCGAGCAGTTCACCGCGCAGGGTCCGGTGCAGTGCGCCCTGGGCGTGCTTGGCGGCCGTGTAGCCGGCGCCACCGTCGTATGTCTCGAATGCCGCGATCGACGTCACCGTGACGATCAGCCCGTCGCCCGAGGCGATCAGTGCGGGCAGCAGGGCACGTGTGACGAGCAAAGTGCCCAGCACATTGGTCTCCCACATCCAGCGCCAGTGCTCGAGGTCGGATTCGGCCACCGGCTCAAGGCCCTTGGCGCCTCCGGCGTTGTTGACCAGGACATCGACCCGGTCCAGGCCGGCCGCCAGCGCGGCCACCGCGGCGGCGTCGGTGACGTCGGCGACGAAGGCACTGCCCCCGATCTGGCGGGCCAGCGCATCGATACGGTCGGCCCGCCGTGCCACCGCGACGATGTGGAAGCCTTGAGCGGCAAGAACTTTGGCGGTCGCTTGGCCGATCCCCGAGCTGGCGCCGGTCACGACGGCGACGCGCCCGCGCGTGTCGCGTGAGGTCATCGCCCAACTCTACGATGTGCTAAGTTCTGCAACCATGATCACGGGAACAGCCGCTGCCGCGCACGCCGGCATGTGTTGTTGTCTCAGTCTTCGCCGCTCCTGACATGTTCCGGTAGTTCACGGGCCGGGTGCGGCCGTCGAGCCCCATTCGCCCGACTTCCCCGACGGACTCCAAGGACACCGCGTGCGCCAGGCCACTCTCATCCCCGCCCATCCCTCCCATCCCTCCCACTCGGCTCAGCTCGCCCACTCCGCGACCCCCCTGCGGGTCCGTCCCCATATCGTCGCGCCCGCGCTTCGCGTCGGAGACGGCGCGGCCGCGGCCGTGTTCGCCGCCGCCCGGCGCCGCGGCCCCATCGCACGGGACACCATCGCCGACCTGACGGCGTTATCCATCGCTACGGTGAATCGCCAAGTCGCTGCCCTGCTGGAGGCCGGCCTGCTGCGTGAGCGAGCCGATCTGGCCGTCTCCGGCGCGATCGGCCGGCCGCGTGTCCCGGTCGAAGTCCACCATGAGCCCTTCTTGACCCTCGGGGTGCACATCGGTGCACGCACCACCAGCATCGTGGCGACCGACCTGCTCGGCCGTACCCTCGACGGGGTCGAGACGCCCACCCCGCGCGGACCGCACGCCGAAGCGCTGGCGTCATTGGCCGCCAGCGCGCGGCGCTACCTGCGCCGCTGGCACAAGCGCCGTGCACTGTGGGTCGGTGTGTCCATGGGCGGGGTGGTGGACGGGCGCACCGGGAAGGTCGACCATGCCCGGCTCGGCTGGGTGCAGGCGCCCGTCGGCTCGGTGCTGGCCGAGACTCTGGGATTGCCCGTGTCGGTCGCCCCGCACGTCGACGCGATGGCGGGCGCGGAACTTCTGCTCGGTATCCGGCGCGCCCCCGCCAGCAGCCTCTACCTCTACGTTCGCGAGACCGTGGGTTACGCCCTGGTGATCGACGGCAAGGTGCACAGCCCGTCGACCGGCCCCGGCACCATCACCCACCTGCCCGCACACTGCGAACTGCTGGGCGGTACCGGGCGGCTGGAGTCCACGGTCAGCGACGAGGCGGTGCTGGCCGCGGCCCGCCGGCATGGCGTGATTCCCTCCTCGGCGACGGCCTCTGGGCTGGCGCCGGTTGTGGCCGCCGCCCGGCACGGCGATACCACGGCTCGCGCCCTGCTCGCCGCGCGCGCCCGGGTGCTGGGGGAGACCGTGGCGCTGCTGCGCGACCTGCTCAACCCCGACGAATTGGTGGTCGGCGGCCAGGCGTTCACCGAGTACCCCGAGGGTCTCGCGGACGTCGAAGCCGCGTTCGCGTCCCGCTCGGTGCTGCCCGCGCGGGAACTGCGGGTTACGGTCTTCGGCAACCGCGTCCAGGAGGCCGGTGCCGGCCTGGTCTCGCTGAGCGGCCTGTACGCCGATCCGCTCGGCGCCCTGCGGAAAGCGACCCGTTCGGCGGCGGTCTCGTGACGTCCGCCGTGTAAGGATGGGGTGTGCGCGTAGCCGTCCTCTCGGTTCACACCTCGCCGCTGGCCCAGCCGGGCACGGGTGACGCCGGTGGAATGAACGTCTATATTCAGCAAACTGCGCTGCACATGGCGCGCCGGGGCGTCGAGGTGGAGATCTTCACCCGGGCGACCTCGTCGGCCGACCCGCCGGTGATCAGGGTCGCGCCGGGGGTGCTGGTTCGCAACGTGGTCGCCGGTCCGTTCGAGGGACTTGACAAGTACGACCTGCCAACCCAGTTGTGTGCCTTCACGGCCGGGGTGCTGCGCGCCGAGGCCACCTACGAGCCGGGCCACTACGACCTCGTCCACTCGCACTACTGGCTGTCCGGGCAGGTGGGCTGGCTGGCGCGAGACCGCTGGGCCGTCCCGCTGGTGCACACCGCCCACACGCTGGCGGCGGTGAAGAACGCCGCACTGGCCGACGGCGACGCCCCCGAACCGCCGCTGCGCGCGGTCGGCGAGCAGCAGGTGGTCGATGAGGCGGACCGACTGATCGCCAACACCGAAGACGAAGCGCGTCAACTGGTTTCGTTGCACAACGCCGAACCGGCCCGCATCGATATCGTCCATCCGGGAGTGGATCTGCGCACCTTCCGGCCGGGGGACCGTGGAGCGGCGCGCGCCGCGCTCGGCCTCGCCCCGGACGAGCCGGTGGTGGCGTTCGTCGGCCGCATCCAGCCGCTGAAGGCGCCGGACGTCCTGCTGCGGGCCGCGGCGCTGACGCCCGGTGTGCGGGTTGTGGTGGCCGGCGGTCCTTCCGGCCGGGGGCTGGAGGCCCCCGACGGCCTGATGCGGTTGGCCGGTGAGCTGGGAATCGCGGAGCGAACCACGTTTCTGCCGCCGCAGAGTCGTGACCGCCTGGTGCGTCTGTACCGCGCCGCCGACCTCGTCGCTGTCCCCAGTTACTCCGAATCGTTCGGCCTGGTGGCCATCGAGGCGCAGGCCTGCGGCACGCCGGTGGTCGCGGCGGCCGTCGGCGGGTTGCCGGTGGCGGTGCGTGACGGGGTCAGCGGTGTGCTCGTGGACGGTCACGACCCGCCGGAGTGGGCCGGCGCGATCGGCCGGCTGCTCGGCCTCGACTCCGCCGGTCGGGCGGCGTTCTCCGCAGGTGCGGTCGCGCAGGCGTCGACATTTTCCTGGGAGCACACCGTCGATGCGCTGCTGGCGGCCTACCACCGGGCCATCGCCGACTACAACCGGACGCATCCTCGGGGTGCCCCCGTTCGAGACGCGGTGGCCCGCCGAAGCGGGCGGAGGTGGAGCCTGCGGCGGGGCGTGCGGACGTGACGGTGCAGGGGCTGATCGAGCGGGCACTCGACGAGCGCCAGCTGTCGTACACGCGTCACGAAGGCGAGCGCGGGAGTTTGCCGGGACTGATCGTCGAGCTGCCTGGCGTGCGCAAACTCAAGATCAACACCCTGCTGTCGATCGGCGAGCACTCGCTTCGCGTCGAGGCCTTCGTCTGCCGCAAGCCCGACGAGAATCACGAGGGCGTGTACCGGTTTCTGCTCAAGCGCAACCGGCGGCTCTACGGGGTGGCCTACACCCTCGACAACACCGGTGACATCTACCTGGTGGGCCGCATGTCGCTGGACTCGGTCACCGACGACGAACTCGACCGCGTTCTAGGACAAGTGCTCGAGGCCGTCGATTCCGACTTCAACACCCTGCTCGAGTTGGGTTTTCGTTCATCGATCCGCAAGGAGTGGGCTTGGCGGGTTGCCCGCGGGGAAACGCTGAAGAACCTGCGGGCATTCGAGCACCTCATCGAGGGGGAACAGCAGTAGACCGCCGAGACAATGCACAGGACGACCGCACGTGACCGTGAGAGGATTCCCCCCATGGGAGACACCGTCACGCTTGTCCTGCTGCGCCACGGCGAGAGCCAGTGGAATGCACTCAATCAGTTCACCGGTTGGGTTGACGTCGATCTGACCGAGAAGGGCCGCGCCGAAGCAGTTCGCGGCGGCGAGTTGATGGCCGAGCAGAACCTGCTGCCCGATGTGCTCTACACCTCGCTGCTGCGCAGGGCCATCACCACCGCGCATCTCGCGCTGGATGCCGCCGACCGGCTGTGGATACCGGTCACCCGCCACTGGCGGCTCAACGAGCGTCATTACGGTGCCCTGCAGGGCCTGGACAAATCCGCGACGAAGGCAAAATACGGTGACGAACAGTTCATGGCCTGGCGGCGCAGCTACGACATCCCGCCGCCGCCGATCGAGAGGGGCAGCACGTACAGCCAGGACGCCGACCCGCGATACGCCGATATCGGGGGCGGTCCCTTGACGGAATGCCTTGCCGACGTCGTCGAGAGGTTCGTGCCGTACTTCGAGGAGACCATCGTGCCCGACCTTCGCGCGGGCAAGACGGTGCTGGTTGCCGCGCACGGCAACTCACTGCGCGCACTGGTCAAGTACCTCGACGGGATGAGCGACGAGGACGTCGTCGGACTCAACATCCCCACCGGCATCCCGCTGCGCTACGACCTCGACGAGAATCTCAAGCCCACGATTCCGGGTGGAACGTATCTGGACCCGGAGGCGGCGGCCGCCGGCGCGGCTGCCGTCGCCAGCCAGGGCGCCAAGTAGGCGTGGGGGCGCTGCACCGGTAGGCACACCCGCGCGGGCCGGGACGTTCGCGCCATAAGTTAAGTCCGGGTGAACGCCGATCCAACGATCGGGTCGGCGGCTGTGACATATCCCGTTTCGGTCGTACCCCGCTGGGATGTGGTTCAGATGGTGCGTACGATTTTTGCGTGACTGTCACCGCGGCGCTGCTCGACGCCGGGGTCTTTCTGGCGGTGGGCCTCATCGCCGGTGCCGTGCTCGCGTTACGCCTGGCACGGCGTTCGAAACGGGCCAAAGCCGAGCGGGTCTACGTGGCGGCGGCGAAGATGCTCCGCCACATCATCGACGAGGCCCCGCTGGGCATCGTGGTCGTCGACAGCGATCGCGGGGTGGTCTTCGCCAACGCCCGCGCCGGAGAACTCGCCCTGGTCCACGATCGCGTACTCGACGACCGGGCCTGGCTGGCCGTCCAGCGCACGATTGTCACCGGTGAGGACACCGAGGTCGAGTTGTCCCCGCGAAAGACGTCGGGGCTGGGGCGCTCCACCGTCTCGGTGCGCGGCTACGTTCGCCTGCTGCCGGGCGGCGACGCCAGCCACGCCGTCCTCTACGTAGACGACCAGTCCGAACACGCTCGGATGGAGGCCACCCGTCGGGACTTCGTCGCCAATGTCAGCCATGAACTCAAGACGCCGGTGAGCGCGATGAAAGTGCTCGCGGAGGCGCTGCTGGAGTCGGCGGACGATCCAGCCACCGTCCGGCGCTTCGGATCCAAGGTGCTCGCCGAATCCAACCGGCTGGCGAAGATGGTCGGCGAACTCATCGACCTCTCCCGACTGCAGGGCGCCGAACGGCTTCCCGACCTGTGTGCCGTCGACGTCGACAGTGTCGTCGCCGAAGCGATCTCCCGCCAGAAGGTCTCCGCCGACAGCGCCGACATCGAGGTGATCACCGACGTGCCCAGCGGGTACCGGGTGCTGGGTGACCAGCCGCTGTTGGTGACCGCGCTGGCGAATCTGGTGTCCAACGGCATCGCCTACTCGCACTACGGGTCGACCGTGTCGATAAGCCGCAGGCGAAACGGCGAGAACATCGAAATAGCCGTCACCGACCGCGGAATCGGCATCGCCGGGGTCGACCAGGAACGAGTGTTCGAGCGATTCTTTCGGGTCGACAAGGCGCGTTCGCGCGCCACCGGCGGCACCGGTTTGGGCCTGGCCATCGTCAAGCACGTCGCCGCCAACCACAATGGTTCGATCCGGCTGTGGAGCAGGCCCGGCACCGGGTCGACCTTCACCCTGTCCATCCCGGAGTATCTCGACGCCCCGGCCGATACCACCGCCGAAGACCTCGCCGATACCCCCACCTCCGAACAAATCAGTGCATCGCACGGAGAGGAACAACGGTAAATGATCAGTGTGCTGATCGTGGAAGACGAGGAGTCGCTGGCCGATCCGCTGGCGTTCCTGTTGCGCAAGGAGGGATTCGAGGCCACCGTGGTCACCGACGGCGCGAGCGCACTGGCGGAGTTCGAGCGGGCCGGCGCCGACATCGTGCTTCTCGACCTGATGTTGCCCGGGATGTCCGGGACAGACGTTTGTCGCCAGTTGCGTCAACGATCGAGTGTTCCGGTGATCATGGTGACCGCCCGTGACAGTGAGATCGACAAAGTGGTGGGGCTGGAGCTGGGGGCCGACGACTACGTCACCAAGCCGTACTCCGCGCGCGAGCTGATCGCCCGCATCCGGGCGGTGTTGCGTCGCGGCGGCGACACCGACGATTCGCATCCCGCGGACGGGGTGCTGGAGGTCGGACCCGTCTGGATGGACGTCGAGCGGCATGTCGTCAGCGTCAACGGGTCACCGATCACCTTGCCGCTCAAGGAATTCGACCTGCTGGAGTATCTGATGCGAAACAGCGGCCGGGTGCTCACCCGCGGGCAGCTCATCGACCGGGTCTGGGGCGCTGATTACGTCGGCGATACCAAGACCCTCGATGTCCACGTCAAGCGGCTGCGCTCGAAAATCGAGACGGATCCGGCAAACCCGGCGCATCTGGTCACCGTGCGCGGGCTGGGGTACAAGCTCGAAGCCTGATCTACTCGGCTGCCCGGGTGGCCGGGTGCACGGCGATCAGGCCCAACCCGTTGCGGCGCTTGCACATTGCCGCGAGTTCGGCATAGGCCTTCTCGCCGATGAGTTCGGTGAGTTCGGCCGCCAGTGACTCATAGACCTGCTTGGCGCCGGTGTGTACGGCCGGATCCCCGGTGCAGTACCAATGCAGGTCGGCGCCGCCCTCGCCCCAGCCGCGCCGATCGTACTCGGTGATCGTGGTCTTGAGGATCTCCGTTTCGTCCGGCCGGGTCACCCATTGCTGGGTACGTCGGATGGGCAGCTGCCAGCACACGTCGGGCTTCATCGTCAGCGGTTCGACGCCCAACGCGAGCGCCTTGCTGTGCAACGCACAGCCCATGCCCCCCCGGAAGCCGGGACGATTCAGGAAGATACAGGCACCCTTGTACTTTCGTGTTCTCGGGTTGGGCTTTCCGTCATACTCGTCCATCTTGATATAGCCCCTGCGGCCCAGTCCTATATCGCGGAACTGCCAGTCGTCGGCGGTGAGCTGCTTGACCGCGTCGTCAAGCCGCGCCCGGTCGTCCTCGTCGGACAGGAACGCGCCATGGCTGCAACAACCGTCGTCGGGGCGGCCCGCGACCGTGCCCCGACATGCCCTCGTGCCGAATACGCACGACCACCTGGACAGCAACCAGGTCAGATCGGCGGCGATCAGATGCTCCGGGTTGTCGGGGTCGTAAAACTCAACCCATTCGCGAGCGAAGTCCAGTTCGACCTCGCCGGGAGGGGTTGGGTGGGAGGGGGGCACGGGGTCATACCGTAGTCGAATATCGCCCGCTCCGCCCCAACCGATAGGTTGTGCTACGTGCGACTGGGCGTGCTGGACGTGGGCAGCAACACCGTTCATCTCCTGGTGGTGGACGCCCGCCGGGGCGGACACCCGACCCCGATGAGTTCCACCAAGGCCGCGCTGCGGCTGGCCGAGTCGATCGACGACTCGGGCAAGATCACCCGCCGCGGTGCCGACAGGCTGATTTCCACCGTCGACGAATTCGCCAGGATAGCCATCAGCTCCGGCTGCGCGGAATTGATGGGCTTCGCCACCTCGGCCGTCCGCGATGCGCGGAATTCCGACGATCTACTATCGCGTGTGCGCGCCGAAACCGGCGTCGCCCTGCAGGTCCTCTCCGGCGTCGACGAGTCGCGGCTGACCTTTCTGGCCGTGCGCCGGTGGTACGGCTGGAGCGCGGGCCGGATCATCAACATCGACATCGGTGGCGGGTCGCTGGAGCTGTCCAGTGGGGTGGACGAGGAGCCCGACGTCGCTCTGTCGCTGCCCTTGGGCGCTGGGCGGCTGACCCGCGAATGGCTGCCCGACGACCCACCCGGGCGGCGCCGGCTGGCAATGCTGCGCGACTGGCTCGACAGCGAGCTGGCCCAAAGCACGGTCGCCGTGTCGGTGGCCGGTAGTCCGGATCTTGCCGTTGCTACATCCAAGACGTTTCGCTCGCTGGCGCGCCTGACGGGCGCTGCTCCGTCGGGGGCCGGCCCGCGTGTCAAGAGGGCGCTGACGGTCAACGGCCTCAGACAACTCATAGCTTTCATCTCTAGGATGACCGCTGCGGACAGGGCCCAGTTGGAAGGAGTGAGCGCCGATCGTGCCCCCCAGATCGTGGCGGGTGCGTTGGTGGCGGAGGCGAGCATGCGAGCGCTGGGTATCGAGACGCTGGACATCTGCCCCTGGGCCCTTCGCGAAGGTCTCATCCTGCGCAAACTCGACAGCGAGGCTGACGGAACCGCTTTGGTGGAGATGCGTGTGGAGGATGCTGGAAGTGCGGCGGGTCGCACTGGTGTGGACCGGCGCGGTGAGCGGTCGAGAGGCAGCAGACGATGACTGGACCAGACGGCGGGGACGCGATCACCCGGCCCGTGTCGGTGGCCGAACTGCTGGCCAAGAACGGAACGATCGGCTCGCCCATGGCGGGCGGCGGGCGGCGCAGACGACGGCGTGGCAAAAGTGACGCCGTCACCGTTGCTGAGCTCACCGGAGAGCTCCCCATCGTCGGCGGCCCCGCTTACCTGACGATCACAGGGGAGCGGTCCGGCGGCGAACGCGATGCCGCCGGTGTGGACACCGCTACGTTGGGCCCAGACGGTGCCGCTGAGGATGCCGACCAGGCAGCTGCCGAGTCGCCTGCCGATGCCGCTGACGACGCGCCTGACACTGACGTCGTGCGCGCCGAGGCGCTTGCCGATGCCGATGCCGCCGCCGCGACGGCGGGTACCGGCGCCGAGCTGATGAGTCCGGACCCGGTCGACGATTCGATGATCGTGATCTATCCGGCGGTCTCGGCGTCCGGTGCCGTGGAAGACAGCGTCGAGCCGACCGTTACGCGCGGAATTCCGGCGGGCGCCGACGGTGCGAGGCCGGATCGCGACACGCTGTTCGGCGGCGGGCCGGTCGACGGCGAACCCCCCGGCGAGATCCGTGCAGGCCCTGAGGTGTCGCCTGCCGGGCAAGCGGCCGACGCGGTGGATGCCGGCCCAGCGTTCGGCGAACACCAGGACCAGAACCAGGACGAGGACCAGAACGTCTTCGCCGAGGACTACACCGACGGCCCGTCCCGTGGGCGCGTGGTTCTACGGGGCGTGGCGGTCGTCGCCGAATCGGTGTTGGCCCTGGCGTTCGGCGCGGGACTGTTCCTCGCCTTCGACGAATTGTGGGCGTGGAACAGCCTGGTGGCCATGGTGTTGGCGGTGTTGGTGACGCTAGGGCTGGTGGCAGGTGTCTGGGCGGTGCGCAAGACTGAGGACATAACGAGCACGCTGTTCGCGGTCGGGGTCGGACTGCTGGTGACGTTCGGCCCGATGGCGCTGATGCACGCGAAATAGATGGTCTAGACGGTGCGTCCCGCGATCAAGGTCGGTCTGTCGACGGCCTCGGTCTATCCGCTACGGACCGAGGCGGCGTTCGAGTATGCGGCGCGGTTGGGCTACGACGGCGTCGAATTGATGGTGTGGGCCGAGGCGGTCAGCCAGGACATCGACGCCGTTGCGGAGCTCTCCGAGCGCTACGACGTGCCCGTGCTGGCGGTGCATGCGCCTTGCTTGCTGATCTCGCAACGGGTCTGGGGCGCCAGCCCGATCGCGAAGTTGGACCGCAGCGTGCGCGCCGCCGAGCAACTGGGCGCGCAGACCGTCGTCGTCCACCCCCCGTTCCGGTGGCAACGGCGCTACGCCGACGGCTTCAAAGAACAGGTGGCCGAGCTGGAGGCCGAAAGCAATGTCATGGTGGCCGTGGAGAACATGTTCCCCTTCCGGGCGGACCGGTTCTTCGGCGCCGGGCAGACGTCGATCGAGCGGATGCGTAGGCGCGGTGGTCGTCCCGGTGCGGGGATCTCGGCCTTCGCGCCGTCCCACAACCCGCTCGACGGCGACCATGCGCACTACACGTTGGACCTGTCGCATACGGCGACCGCCGGCACCGACGCGGTGGACATGGCCAAGCGAATGGCCGACCGCCTGGTCCATCTGCATCTGTGCGACGGAAACGGTGCATCGGCCGACGAACACCTTGTCCCCGGCAGGGGTACTCAGCCCACCATCGAGGTGTGCCAGATGCTGGCCGCCGGCGACTTCGCCGGGCATGTGGTGCTGGAGGTGACCACGTCCGGCGCCCGGTTCGAGGCAGAGCGGGAAATGCTGCTGATCGAATCGCTGCAGTTCGCCCGAACCAACCTGATGCGTTGAGGTGTTTTGAGGAGTGTGAGCCGTTCTCAGCGCGGCTGACACTCCTCAAAACACGGCAGATAGGGTTTTCCGCATGGCGAGAATCTCGATCATCGGCGGGGGCAGCATGGGTGAGGCGCTGTTGGCCGGTCTGCTCCGCGCGGGCTCTCAGGTCAAGGACCTGGTGGTGGCCGAACGGCTGCCCGACCGCGCGCGCTACCTCGCCGATACGTACGGGGTGCGGGTCACTTCGGTAGCCGATGCCGCCGAGCACGCCGCCTACGTCATCGTCGCGGTCAAACCCTCGGATGTGGAGGCGGTGGTAGGCGAGATCGCGGCCGTCGCCGCCAAGGCCGAGGCCGACGAGGGAGAACAGGTTTTCGTCACCATCGCCGCCGGTGTCACCACGGCGTTCTACGAGGCGAAGCTTCCCGCCGGGTCACCGGTCATCCGGGTGATGCCCAACGCCCCCGCCCTGGTGGGCGCCGGCGTCAGCGCGATGTCGACGGGCCGTTTTGCGACTTCGGAGCAGCTCAGGGCGGTCTGCGCGCTGTTCGACTCGGTGGGCGGCGTGCTGACGGTGCCGGAGAACCAGCTGGATGCCGTGACCGCGGTGTCGGGCTCCGGTCCGGCCTACTTTTTTCTCATGATCGAGGCGTTGGTGGACGCCGGTGTGGCTGTGGGTCTTACTCGGCCGGTGGCCACCGAACTGGCCGCGCAGACCATGGCGGGGTCGGCGGCGATGTTGCTGGAAAGACTCGAGCAGCGCCAGGATCGCGGTACCGAATCGGCCACGGGCACCGGCATCGACACGTCTCCCGCCCAGCTCCGAGCGACCGTCACGTCCCCCGGCGGGACGACCGCCGCGGCCTTGCGCGAACTAGAGCACGGAGGTTTGCGGGCTGCCGTCGCTGCGGCGGTCGTGGCCGCAAAAACACGCTCTGAGCAGCTTGGAATCACAAACTAGTAATTTAAAAATTTTTAACGGATTAGCCCACACCCGTCGCAGTAATCCCACCTGCCCCGTTATCCTCCTCGTTGTATGCACGCGTTCGTGCCAGCGGAGGGGAAGCCGCTGGAGCTGGCCGTGCCCGATCGATTGGGTTGCGATGACGTCTATGAACGGGCCATCGGCGCGGGATTCGGCTGGCGGTAAACGGGACAGCGGGGGAGGTAGTGGCGGAGGATCCGACAGCCAGCCGGTCGCAAAGGCTCAATTTCTGACCGTCGCCGAAGTCGCCGGTCTCATGCGGGTCAGCAAGATGACGGTGTATCGGCTCGTGCACAACGGGGAGCTGCCGGCGGTTCGGGTCGGCCGGTCCTTCCGCGTGCATGCCAAGGCGGTTCACGACCTGCTG
The DNA here is from genome assembly GCA_964511995.1 of uncultured Mycobacterium sp. Lineage (GTDB taxonomy): Bacteria > Actinomycetota > Actinomycetes > Mycobacteriales > Mycobacteriaceae > Mycobacterium. The sequence continues at coordinate 58,129 of CAZEHT010000002.1, read as the reverse complement.
GAGACCTCCTACTTCGACGCGGGTTAGTTCCCCCGCGGCACGGGGGTGGGGTTTCCGGATGAACTGTCGCCTTCGGTAAGGTGGCCGGGTTCATTCGTGTCAGCGGACGCATCGGGCGCCGGTGACGCCGGCGTTGTGGCTATGCCGGAAACACAGGTGTCGCGGGTGGCGCATGGGTAGGTAGGCGGACGTCATGGGTTCGGTCATCAAGAAGCGGCGCAAGCGCATGTCGAAGAAGAAGCATCGCAAGCTGCTGCGTCGCACACGCGTTCAGCGCAGAAAACTCGGCAAGTAGCGCGACCGGGCCCGACGGAGATGCGGGTCCGGCCCACTAACGGGTTCGGCGTTGGGTTGGGCGTTCGGCCCAAACTGAACGCCGCGATTCTGGACGTTTCCTGTCCGTATCGTGTGCGAAATATGACATCGGACTCCCGCGGGTAGCCTGTCGGGATGGATTCTTTCGGCGAGGCAGGAACCGGAGATTCCGGTCAGGCCGTACCACCGCCGAAGGTAGTGCTGGTGACCGGGGCATGCCGGTTCCTCGGGGGATACCTGACAGCTCGGCTGGCGCAGAATCCGGCGATCGACAAGGTCATCGCCGTCGACGCGGTCACCCCGAGCAAGGATCTGATGCGGCGGATGGGCAGGGCCGACTTTGTCCGCGCCGACATTCGCAATCCCTTCATCGCCAAGGTGATTCGCAACGGCGACGTCGACACGGTCGTGCACGCTGCGGCCGCGTCGTACACGCCGCGGTCCGGTGGGCGCGCAACCCTCAAGGAACTCAATCTGGTGGGCGCGATGCAGCTCTTCGCCGCTTGTCAGAAGGCGCCGGCGGTGCGGCGGGTCGTCCTCAAGTCCACGTCGGAGGTCTACGGTTCGAATGCCCTGGACCCGGTGATGTTCACCGAGGACAGCAGCGCCCGTCGTCCCCCGCGTGACAGTTTTGCCCGTGACAGCATCGACATCGAGGGCTATGCGCGCGGCCTGGGGCGGCGCCGGCCAGACATCGCGGTCACGATTTTGCGGTTGGCCAACTTGATCGGACCGGCGATGGACACTGCGCTGTCGCGATACCTGGCCGGGCCGGTGGTGCCGACGGTATTCGGCCACGACGCACGACTGCAGTTGCTGCACGAGCAGGACGCGCTGGGCGCCCTGGAGCGGGCGACGATGGCGCGCAGGCCCGGGACGTTCAACGTCGGCGGCAGCGGCGTCATCATGATGTCGCAGGCGATCCGCCGGTCGGGCCGGGTCGGTGTCGCGTTGCCCGCGCTCGGGCTGCGTGCTCTGGACGCGCTGCTGGGTTCATCGCGCGGTCGGGAGTTCAACCGCGATCACATTGATTACATCAGCCACGGGCGCGTAATGGACACCACGAGAATGCGTGCAGAGCTGGGTTTTCAGCCCAAGTGGACAACCATGGACGCCTTCGACGACTATGTGCGTGGACGCGGGTTGACGCCGATCATCGATCAGCGGTGGGTACGCTCGATGGAGAGCCGGGCGGTGGCGGTTGCGCAACGGTGGGGCTGAAGACTCTGGCTTATTGGGGCGGAGCAACGGGGACCTTACGGGGAGAGGTAGATAGTGGCTGCAGATTCAAAGGCGAAAGTCATCCCGCTGCACGGAACTCCGGGCCGTGCAGCGGCCGCTCGGCGCGCGGGTCAGCGTGCCGAGGCCGCACGCCGGCATCCGTCGTTGCAGTCGGGTTCGGATCAGATCTCGGCCGAAGACATCAACGCCGTGGTGCACGAAATCGATCAGCACCGCACGGGGGCGAGCGGCCTGCTGGGCGAGAGTGCTTCGCCGAACGAATTCGCCCAGCGGATCAGCGGGTGCGCGGACTTCGTCAGCAAGCGCCTCGCCGGCGACTACGCCGTCGACGAGTTCGGGTTTGACCGGCACCTCAACGACGCGGTTTTCCTGCCGGTGATGCGGCTGCTGTTCCGCAACTGGTTCCGGGTCGAGGTGAACGGCATCGAGAACCTGCCGGAAGAGGGCGCCGCCCTCATCGTTGCCAACCACGCGGGTGTGTTGCCGTTCGACGGTCTGATGGCGTCGGTGGCCGTCCACGATCACCATCCGGCGAACCGCGATCTGCGCCTGCTGGCGGCAGATTTGGTCTTCGACATGCCGATGCTCGGGCAAGCCGCCCGCAAAGCCGGCCACACCATGGCGTGTGCGTCCGACGCGCACCGTCTGTTGCTCAACGGCGAACTCACGGCAGTGTTCCCGGAAGGTTACAAGGGGCTCGGCAAGCACTTCCGCGACCGCTACAAGTTGCAGCGCTTTGGCCGGGGTGGGTTCGTCTCGGCGGCACTGCGGACCAAGGCGCCGATCGTGCCGTGCTCGATCGTCGGGTCCGAGGAGATCTACCCGATGATCGCCGACGTCAAGTTGCTGGCTCGCATGCTGGGGATGCCCTACTTCCCGGTCACTCCGTTGTTCCCGTTCGCCGGTGCCTTCGGAATGGTGCCGCTGCCGTCGAAGTGGCACATCGAGTTCGGTGCGCCCATTGCCACCGACGGCTTCGACGCGGCCGCCGCCGACGACCCGATGGTCACCTTCGAGTTGACCGACCAGGTGCGCGAGACCATCCAGCAGACCCTCTACCGCCTGCTGGCCGGCCGACGCAACATGTTCTTCGGCTGACCAGCCGGGACGCCGCGGACGGGACCGGACGGGTAAACCGGCTCAGGTCAGGCCGATACGCGCCGCGATCGCGGCGACCTGCTCGTCGGTGTGCTCGTCGCTGATCGCCTCGCCGATCATGGTGACCACACTGGTGATCAGGGGTTCGCCGTTGGCGTCGGACACCTCGGCGCGCAGTTCGGCGATGACGGTGCCGTGCGACTGCAGGACGGAGTCGAGGTAGGAGTCGAAGTACAACTCGTCGCCGGCGACCAGCGGGCGATGAAACTTGAACTTCTGGTCACGGTGGATGACGCGGGCGATGTTGATGCCGACGTCGAACCGCTTGAACATCTCGAGCTGGACCCGCCGGCCGGCTACGGCGGCGAATGTCAGCGGAGCAAGCACGGCGTCGTAGCCGAGCTCAGCGGCAGCGTCTTCGTCATAGTGCGCGCGATGGGTGTCTTGCACCGCGGCGGCGAACTCGCGGATCTTCTCCCGCCCCACAACGAACCGGTCGTGGTAGCGGTAGTGCGTTCCGACGATCTCATCAGCAATGGACATCGCCGGGAGCCTACCAATTGGTGCTTCTCGTTCCTCGGTGGCCGTCCGTTACCGCCGTCGGGAGGCGACCGCGGCCAGCGCGCCGCCGGCGGCGCCCAGCGCCAAGGCTGACGGCACGCCGATCCGCGCGGCTTTGCGGACAGTTCGGAAATCCCGTATCTCCCAGCCTCGCTCCCTGGCCACGTCACGCAGGTCGGCGTCGGGGTTGATGGCAACGGCGGTGCCGACCAGCGTGAGCATCGGCAGGTCGTTGTAGCTGTCGGAGTAGGCCGTGCAACGGCGCAGATTCAGGCCCTCGCGGATCGCCAACGCCCGCACCGCGTGCGCCTTGCCCGCGCCATGCAGGATCTCGCCCACCAGCCGGCCCGTGAAGACACCGTCAACGGACTCCGCGACGGTGCCGAGTGCGCCGGTGAGCCCGAGTCGGCGTGCTATCGTGGCGGCGAGTTCGTAGGGTGTCGCGGTCACCAGCCACACCTGCTGGCCGGCATCGAGGTGCATCTGCGCCAGGTCCCGGGTACCGGGCCAGATCCTGTCGGCGATGATCTCGTCGTAGATGTCCTCCCCGACGGCCTCCAGCTCCGCGGTCGACCTGCCCTCGATGAATGCCAGCGCCTTGCGCTTGCCCTCGGCCACGTCGTCGCTGTTCTCCCGCCCCGTGACCTGGAACTTGGCCTGCGCGTAGACGAAGCCCAGCACATCTCGGTAGGTGAAGTACTTGCGTGCCGCCAGCCCGCGGGCGAAATGAACCAGCGACGACCCCTGCACAATGGTGTTGTCGACGTCGAAGAACGCCGCCGCGGTCAGGTCCGCGGGCGGGGGTGTCGGCCGCGCGTCTCGCCCGCGGGGGCCGACGGCATCCGTGACGCCGCGCTCGGCGCTGACTCCGCCGGCCACCGGTTCACGATCGTCGTCGGTCAACGCCGCCCTCCCTCTCGTGGTGACTCCCGGCGGTGTCGGGGTGCTTGGCTAACCCTAACGAAATGGCAGACTGGATAGGGTGCGGCGGGCCGAGATCGAACTGCTCACCCGGGGCGGGTGCAGCATCTGCCGGCGCGTGCACGCGCGGCTGGCCGAGTTGGCGGACGAACTGGACTTCGACGTGAAGACGACGGACGTCGACGCGGCGGCCGCCGGCGGTGAGCCCGCGTTGCGCGCGGAGTTTGGTGATCGGCTGCCCGTCGTGCTTCTCGACGGTGTCGAGCACAGTTACTGGGACATCGACGAACCGAGGTTGAGAGCGGATCTGGCCGCGCATCGAGACCCCCCGCGGTTCGGTTGACGAATTTGGTAACCGTGCAGGTAAACCGTTACCTTGGATGGGAATTCTGGTGAGTTCATCACCCATGACGGCGAGGGGCCTGGCTCGGAGGTGGCGCGGTGAGTGTCCTTCTGTTTGGGGTGTCGCACCGCAGCGCGCCGGTGTCGATTCTTGAGTCCCTGGCCGCCGATGAGGGCGACCAGGCCAAGTTCGTCGACGATGTATTGCGGTCGCCGATCGTGACCGAGGCGATGGTCCTCTCGACCTGCAATCGGGTCGAGGTCTACGCAGTCGTCGAAGCCTTCCACGGCGGGCTGTCGGTCATTGGAAACGTCCTCGCGGAGCACTCCGGCATGGCGATGGGCGATCTCACCAAGTATGCCTATGTGCGCTATGCCGAGGCTGCCGTCGAGCATCTGTTCGCGGTCGCCTCCGGCCTGGATTCCGCGGTCGTCGGCGAGCGGCAGGTGCTGGGGCAGGTTCGCCGCGCCTACGCGGCGGCGGAGGCCAATCGCAGCGTGGGACGTACTCTGCACGAGCTGGTCCAGCGCTCCCTCTCGGTCGGCAAGCGGGTGCACACCGAGACCGGTATCGACACAGCCGGCGCTTCGGTGGTGTCGGTGGCACTGAAGATGGCCGACGAACGCCTTCACGGGTTGTCGGGCCGCACGGCCACCGTCATCGGGGCCGGTTCGATGGGCGCGCTGTCGGCCGCGCATCTGGCTCGGGCCGGCATCGCAAGCGTGCATGTCGTGAACCGTTCGCTGCCGCGCGCCACGCGGCTGGCGGCCGCCCTCCGTGAGCAGGGGGTGGTCGCGACCGCCGCCGTCCTCGACGATCTGCCCGCCGCGCTCGCGCAGTCCGACATCGTGGTCAGCAGCACCGGTGCGGTGCGGCCGGTGGTGTCGCTGGCCGACGTACACCATGCCCTGGCCCGTCGCGACGAACAGCAGGGGCTGATCGTCTGCGACCTTGGCATGCCGCGCGACGTCGACCCCGCGGTCGCGAGGCTGCCCGGTGTCTGGGTCGTCGACATGGATCGCATCCAGCGCGAGCCTTCGGCGCGCGCGGCGTCGGCGGATGCCGAAGCGGCACGCCAGATCGTGGCGACAGAGGTTGCGACCTACTTGGCAGGGCAGCGCATGGCGGAGGTGACGCCCACCGTCACCGCGCTGCGTCAGCGCGCCGCCGATGTCGTGGAAGCCGAGTTGCTGCGGCTGGACAGCCGGCTGCCCGGCCTGGACTCCACCCAGCGCGACGAAGTCGCCAAGACGGTTCGCCGCGTGGTGGACAAGCTCCTGCACGCTCCCACCGTCCGCGTCAAACAGCTGGCGGGAGCGCCGGGGGGAGACAGCTACGCCGAGGCGTTGCGCGAGCTGTTCGAACTCGATCCCACCGCCGTCGACGCCGTCGCCACCGCGGGCGAGTTACCGCTGGTCACCGCGGATTTCGATGCTGATATCACCAGTGATTTCGAGTAAGGCTTGGCGTCGAACGTGATCCGGATCGGTACCCGCGGCAGCCTGCTGGCCACCACTCAGGCAGGAACCGTTAGGGACAGCCTGCGCGAACACGGGTGCGACGCCGAACTGGTGATCATCCCCACCGACGGGGACCGGTCGTCGGCACCGATCTCCGAAATCGGAGTCGGGGTGTTCACCACGGCTTTGCGGGAGGCGATTCACGACGGCCGCGTCGACGTGGCCGTGCACTCGTACAAGGACCTGCCCACCGCGCCAGACCCGCGGTTCGTCATCGCCGCGATTCCGCGCCGCGCCGATGCGCGTGACGCTCTGGTCGCGCGCGACGGTTTGGTGCTGGGGGAGTTGCCAGCGGGCTCTGTCGTGGGTACGTCTTCTGTCCGCAGGGCGGCCCAGCTTAGAGCACTGGGTCTCGGTTTGGAAATCCGCCCCCTACGAGGCAACCTAGACACCAGGTTGAACAGGGTAAGCAGTGGTGATTTCGACGCCGTCGTGGTTGCCCGGGCGGGGCTAGCCCGCATCGGACGTCTCGACGGTGTCACCGAGACGTTGGAGCCGGTGCAGATGTTGCCGGCTCCGGCTCAGGGGGCGCTGGCGGTGGAGTGCCGTGTCGGGGATGCCGCACTGGCGGAGCTGTTGGCGAAGCTCGACGACGCCGACACTCGCGCGGCGGTCACCGCGGAGCGAACCCTGCTGGCCGAACTGGAGGCGGGCTGTTCCGCACCGGTGGGCGCGATCGCCGAGGTGGTCGAGTCGATCGATGAGGACGGCAATGTCTTCGAGGAGCTGTCGCTTCGCGGTTGCGTGGCGGCGCTGGACGGATCCGATGTGATCCGCGCGTCCGGCATCGGGACTCCCGATCGGGCACGAGAGCTCGGGCTCTGCGTGGCCGGGGAGTTGTTCGAGTTGGGTGCGCGCGAGCTGATGGGTCACTAGTACAGGAGTGACAGATTGAGCATCCGAGGCCGTAAGCCGAGGCCGGGCCGCATCCTGTTCGTCGGGTCGGGGCCCGGCGATCCAGGCCTGCTCACGACGCGGGCGCACGCCGTACTGGCCAACGCCGCTTTGGTGTTTACCGACCCCGATGTGCCCGAACAGGTCCTGGCCGTGGTCGGGTCCGAACTACCGCCCGCGTCGGGCCCCGCCCGCGCGCCGGTGAGCCGGCCCGCCGAAGCCGATTCCCCCCACCCGGGCCACGCCGACGGCCAGACCACGGTGCCCGATCCGCCTGTCGTGACGGGGGGACCCGACATCCGGCCCGCGCTCGGAGACCCCGCGGAGGTCGCGCGCATGCTGGCGCACGAAGCCCGGCTCGGCACCGATGTCGTACGGCTGATCGCGGGCGACCCCCTGTCGATCGATTCCGTCCTCGACGAGGTCCATGCGGTGGCGCGGGCCCAGCTTGTCTTCGAAATCGTGCCCGGCCTTCCCGGCAGTACCGCGGTCCCGACCTACGCGGGCCTGCCGGTCGGTTCGTCGCACACCGTCGCCGATGTCCGCGGCGACGTCGACTGGGCCGCCCTGGCTGCCGCGCCCGGGCCCCTGATCCTGCACGCCACGGCCGGCCACCTCGCCGAGGCCGCGCGGATGTTGATCGAGCACGGACTGCTCGAATCCACTCCGTGCGTGGTGACCGCCCAAGGAACCACCCCCGCGCAGCGCAGCATGGAGGCGACGCTGGCCGGCCTAGGGGACCGTGCCGCGGCCGGTGCCAACGACGCCGCGGCCCAGCTCGCCGGGCCGCTGGTGGTCACCATCGGCCGCACGGTCGCGCATCGCTCCACGCTCAACTGGTGGGAGAGCCGGGCGCTGTACAGCTGGACGGTGCTCGTGCCGCGCACCAAGGACCAGGCGGGCGAGATGAGCGACAGGCTGCGGACCCACGGAGCGCTGCCGATCGAGGTCCCGACCATCGCAGTCGAGCCGCCGCGCAGCCCGGCCCAGATGGAGCGCGCCGTCAAGGGCCTGGTCGACGGCCGCTACCAGTGGGTGGTGTTCACCTCGACCAACGCGGTGCGCGCGGTCTGGGACAAGTTCGGTGAGTTCGGCCTGGACGCCCGCGCATTCTCCGGGGTCAGGATCGCCTGCGTGGGCGAAGCCACCGCCGACCGGGTGCGTGCCTTCGGCGTCAGCCCCGAGCTGGTGCCTTCCGGTGAGCAGTCGTCGCTGGGTCTGCTCGACGAATTCCCCCCGTACGACAGTGTCTTCGATCCGGTAAACCGGGTGCTGCTGCCACGTGCCGACATCGCCACCGAGACACTGGCCGAGGGGCTGCGGCAGCGGGGGTGGGAGATCGAGGACGTCACCGCTTACCGCACGGTCCGGGCGGCTCCGCCGCCGGCGCACACGCGGGAGATGATCAAGACCGGGGGATTCGACGCGGTCTGCTTCACGTCCAGTTCCACCGTTCGCAACCTGGTCGGCATCGCCGGCAAGCCGCACCCGCGCACCATCGTCGCCTGCATCGGCCCGAAGACCGCCGAGACTGCGGCGGAATTCGGTCTGCGCGTCGACGTGCTGCCGGAGGTGGCCGCCGTCGGGCCGCTCGTCGAGGCGCTCGCCGAGCACGCCGCCCGGCTGCGCGCCGAGGGCGCGCTGCCGCCGCCGCGCAAGAAGAGCCGTCGCCGCTAGGCATCGCATGTCGGCGCACGGTTACCCACGGCAGCGGCCGCGCAGATTGCGCTCGACACCGGCGATGCGTCGTCTTGTCGCCGAGACCTCATTGGAGCCCAGGCGCCTGGTGCTGCCGATGTTCGTCGCCGCCGGCATCGACGAACCGCGGTCGATCTCGTCGATGCCCGGAGTTCTCCAGCACACACGTGACTCGCTGCGCCGGGCCGCGGCGTCGGCGGTGGACGCCGGCGTCGGTGGGTTGATGTTGTTCGGCGTTCCCCGTGCGCAGGACAAGGACGCCTGGGGGTCGGCGGGCCTGGACCACGACGGCATCCTCAACACCGCGCTGCGTGATCTGTCGAAGGATCTGGGCGGGGCTACCGTGCTGATGGCCGACACCTGCCTGGACGAGTTCACCGACCACGGCCACTGCGGCGTGCTCGATGCGCGTGGCCGCGTGGACAACGACGCTACCAACGAGCAGTACGTCCGGCTTGCCGTCGCGCAAGCCGAATCGGGCGCGCATGTGGTGGGGCCCAGCGGGATGATGGACGGGCAGGTCGCCGCCATCCGTGACGGACTCGACGCCGCCGGCTATGCCGACGTCGCGATCCTCGCCTACGCCGCCAAGTTCGCGTCGGCCTTTTACGGGCCGTTCCGTGAAGCCGTGTCGTCGAGCCTTCGGGGGGACCGGCGCACCTATCAGCAGGACAGCGGAAACGTTCGCGAGGCGGTCCGCGAGATCGAACTCGATCTCGCCGAGGGCGCCGACATCGTCATGGTGAAACCGGCGATGGCCTACCTCGACGTGGTCCGCGCCGCGGCCGATGTCGCACAGGTGCCCGTCGCCGCGTACCAGGTGTCGGGGGAGTACGCGATGATCACCGCCGCGGTCGCCCACGGGTGGTTGGACGGCCGTGCGGCCGTCCTCGAGTCGCTGACCTGCATCCGGCGTGCCGGCGCCGACATCGTCCTCACTTACTGGGCGGCCGACGCGGCGGGCTGGCTGGCGTGACACCGCAGCCCTCGCCCGCGCCGCACGGATCGTCGCGGCCCGAGGACGTCGACACGGGGTTCTGGCTGTGGGTGGCGGCCCTGCCGTTGATGCTGGCCGGCTATGTCTGCGACGTCCTCACCTCGCCGGTGGTCTCGCCGTTCGTCATCGCCGTCAACGCCATCTTCGTCGTCGTGATTGCCACCGTGGTGGTGACGTTCCTGGTGCTGATGCGGGCGGGTTACCGCTGGGCGCTGACGGTGCTGACCACGGGGGCGATCGCGTCGATCGTCTACACCGTGAGCTCGCTGTTGTCGGTGCAGCGGCCGGCGGTCCCGGCGGTGATCTACGCCGGATCGGTGATCGTGGGTGGGGTCATGTTGGCCGGGGGCGTCGTCCTGCTTCACCGGCGCAACGCCAACGCCTACTTCACCCGGTGAACGCAGACATCGGCGGAGAAACCGCTAGGCTGGCCCGACAATGACGCCTCCCTCTCCGTCCGCAACGCGGCCGAGCGCGGTCACCGCCGCTTTCTGGCTGTTGCTCGCCGCGGCGGTCGCCCTGATCGCCGCCGGAATGTTGATGGCGATCGCTACCACCGGGGTGCCGGTCTTTTACCGGGCGGCCGGGATACTCTTCGCTCTCGCCGGCGCGGCTCTCGGTTACCTGGTCGGCCGGGCCCGGCACGGCGACGCACGGTTTCGCAACGCCACGGTCGGCCTGGCGCTCGCGCTCGCGGTTCTCCTGGTTCCGTACTCGCTGTCCAGCCGCGGTTTGGTGTGGCTGCTCATCGTCGTGGCCGTCCTCGTCGGAGCGACGTTGCTGACGCGACCGGGTGCCCAGCGCTGGTTCGATGGGGGCGGGCTCCGATGACCGAGATGGAGCCGGTCGACCGACCGACCACCGCCACACCCCGGGTGTTGTTCTCGGAGGGCGGTGCCAGCTGGCTGTGGGTGCTGGCGGGTCCCGTCGTCGGCGTGATCATGGTGCTGCTGCAGGTGGGCGCCGGCTCCGCCATCGGGTTGACGATTCCCGTGGCGTTCTCGGCGATGGTGTCGGCCTTCTTGGCCATCCAGGTGAAGGCGGCGCGGATCCACACCTCCGTGGAATTGACCGCCGATACGTTGCGCTCGGGCACCGAGACCGTTGACATCGAGGACATCGTCTCGATCTATCCCGAACCGACAACTCCGGCCGCTCCGGAGCGGCGGGACTGGCGCGCGGGGAGCAGCGCGCCGAGCACCCATGGGCTGCACTGGGACAGCGCGGGCCAGTCTTACCGTGACCGCGACGTCGTCGAAGACACCGACCCCGACACCGGCCGGAAGGCCGGGGACTGGCAGACATCGCGCTCGCTGGGGGAGTTGACCGGTGTGCCGCGTGGTCGAACGGCCATCGGGCTGCGGCTGACCGGCGGGCGTGATGTCCGGGCGTGGGCTCGTCGGCACCGTAAGCTGCGCGCGGCGCTCACGCAGCTCGTGGAGGGGCGCGAGCGCGGGTCGGGTCTGTGAAGGCTTCCCGCCGCGGGCGGTGGCAGCTGGCCTTCTCGATGCTGTCGGCCTTCGGATGCGTTTCGAGCTGGCTGGCCGCGAAGACGGTCGTCGCGGTGCCGCCCGTGGTCGCCGGTGAACCGTCGACCACGTCGCTGGTGTTCTCCCCGCCCTTGTTGACCCTAGCATTCCTGCTTGCGACGACGGCGGGAGTATTGGCCGTGCTCGGGGTCGCCAACCTCAGGCGTGACCGCCGACACACCCGCTCGTATACCCCGTAGGGGTATTGTTGGGGTGTGACTTCCACACACACCACCACCGATCTCGAACTGGCCGGCATGAGCTGCGCCTCGTGCGCCTCGCTGGTCGAACGTGGACTCAACCAGCTCGACGGCGTGAACGCCACAGTCAATTTCGCGCTCTCGCGGGCCCACGTCGAACACGACTCCACCGTGTCGCCGGACGACCTCGTTGACGTCGTCCAGTCCGGCGGCTACCGGGCGCGCGTGGTCGCTCCGGCGGGCAGCACTGCCCGGGCCGGCCATACGCACCACGGAGGCCATACGGACCACGAAGCCCACATGGACCACATGAACCACGAACCGGGGCCCGGACTGCTCACCCGGCTGATCGGCTCGGCGGTGCTCGGAGTTCCGGTCGTCCTCCTATCGATGGTGATGGCCTTTCACTTCCCCGGCTGGGAGTGGCTGGCACTGGCATTGACCACACCGATCGTGTTCTGGGGCGCCTACCCGTTTCACCGCGCCGCGCTGAGCAGTGCCCGCCATGGCACGTCCACGATGGACACCCTGGTGTCGCTGGGCACCGTGGCCGCCTATCTGTGGTCGGTGGTGGCGGTGGTCAGCGGCGCCGGCCACGTGTACTTCGAGGTGGCCGCAGCGGTGACCGTGTTCCTGCTGGCGGGTCGCTATGCCGAAACGCGGGCCAAGCGATCGGCGGGCGCCGCGCTGCACGAGCTGCTGTCGCTGGGCGCCAAGGACGTCACGGTGCTGCGCGACGGTGTCGAGAGCCGGGTGCCGGTGTCCGACCTCGCGGTCGGCGAGACTTTCATTGTCCGGCCCGGAGAACGCGTCGGCACCGACGGCTCGGTGATCGAAGGCTCCTCGGCTCTGGACACCTCGGCTATGACCGGGGAGTCGATCCCGGTCGATGTGCATGCCGGCGACGAGGTCCTCGGAGGATCGCTCAACAGTTACGGCCGGCTGCTGGTGCGGGCGACGAAGGTCGGCACCGATACCCAGCTCGCGCAGATGGGACGGCTGGTCGCGGAGGCGCAGAACGGCAAGGCGTCGGCACAGCGGCTGGCCGACCGAGTGTCGGCGGTGTTCGTGCCGATCGTGCTCGTCATATCTGCGCTGACCCTGATTGCGTGGCTGGTCGCCGGATCGTCGGCGGCCGCCGCATTCACCGCGGCCGTCGCGGTGCTCGTCATCGCGTGCCCGTGTGCGCTGGGACTGGCCACCCCGACGGCGATCCTGGTCGGCACCGGCCGCGGCGCGCAGCTCGGGATCCTCTTCAAGGACCCCCGCGCATTGGAGTCGGTGACCCGCGTCGACACCTTCGTCCTGGACAAGACCGGAACCGTCACGACCGGGGCGATGACCGTCGCCGGCGTCGAACCCGCCCTCCGTGTGGACGCCGACGTGCTGCTCGCGCGTGCCGCCGCGGTGGAGGCGGCATCCGAACACCCCATCGCCGCCGCGATCGTCGCGGCCGCTCGTGAGCGAGGCATGCCGATCAGCCCTGTCGACGACTTCGCCAACGAGCCCGGCATCGGGGTGTCGGGGCTGGTGAGAGGCACGCGGGTGACCGTGTCCCGGGCACCTGCAGCAGCCGGAGGCACTCCGTCGTCCAGCGACGGTGGGCACACGGCTGTCGAGGTGGCGTGGGACGGGCGGGTGCGCGGCACCATCCTGCTCGCGGACACCGTCAAGCCCACGAGCGCCGCCGCGGTCGCCGCGCTCAAGGCCATGGGCGTCTCCGCGGTGCTGCTCACCGGCGACCGCCCCGCGGCGGCCCACCAGGTGGCCGATGAGGTCGGCATCGAACGTGCCGGCGTGATCTCCGGCGTCCTGCCGACGCAGAAGGCAGACGTGATCCGGCGGCTGCAGTCCGAAGGGCGGCGGGTGGCGATGGTGGGTGATGGGGTCAACGACTCCGTCGCGCTTGCCGCGGCCGACATCGGCATGGCGATGGGCACCGGTACCGACGCGGCCATCGAAGCCGCCGACGTGACGCTGGTGCGCGGCGACCTCCAGACGGTGCCGCAGGCGCTCCGGCTCGCGTCGCGGACCTTGCGGGTGATCAAGCAGAACCTGTTCTGGGCGTTCAGCTACAACATCGCCGCGATTCCGCTGGCGGCGCTGGGATTGCTCAACCCGATGATCGCCGGCGCGGCCATGGCGGCTTCGTCGGTGCTGGTGGTGACGAACAGCCTGCGGTTGCGGTCATTCCGCTGACACCGCCGATTCGGGAGTCGCGCGGGCGGGCGCCCGAACCGCAGGTCGGCACAAAGTGCAAATCTGTAACACTGAGTACGTGACTGAGCTGGCGGAGGCCGAACCCTATGCCGATGCCGCGCCGCTGGACGGGAATTCGCTGATCTGGCGGTACTTCGGCGACAACCGGATGTTCCTCATCGGCCCTCGGCCCGGCGTGCTGCAGCTCATGCTGGCCGACCTCGGCCAGGGCGTGCTGGAGCACTCGGTGTTCTTCGCCGACACCGCGGCGCGCATCAGGCGCTCTCTGCCTCCGATATTCCGGACGGTCTACGGCACGCCGAACGACAATGCCGGGAGTGCCGTGCGGGATTTCCACCACCACATCAAGGGCGAGGTCACGCGCCCGGACGGCGATATCGCCCGCTATCACGCCCTGGACCCCGATACCTACTTCTGGGCCCACGCCACCTTCCTCGACCAGGTCTTCTATTTCGCCGACACTTTTGTCAAACGGCTCACCGACGCCGAGAAGGAACGGATGTACGCGGAATCCAAGACGTGGTATCGCCGCTACGGCGTCAGCGACCGGCCGATGCCCGACACCTACGCGGCGTTCCAGGCGTACTGGCGGCACATGCTGGACGACGTCCTCGTCGCCCACCCGAGCGCCACATACAGCGTTGGCTACGTCACCAAGGGCTTTCCCAAGCCCGTGGGGTTCTCGCCGTTCTGGTGGCCGGTGCTCGCACCGGTGTTCAACCCGGTGGTGGCGTTTCTGACGGCCGGCGGACTGCCTCCGCAGGCGAGAACGCTGCTGAACCTTCCGTGGAGTGCCCGGCAGGAACGTCGCTATCAACGCCTCGCAGCGCTGTCGCGGTCGTGCGCCGTCAACGCGCTGTGGAGTCGGCTGCCGATGCCGGTGCGCTACAACGCCCACGCCAGGGCCGGCTTTGCCAGGGAAGGTGTCACGCCATGAGCACCCGCTCGTGGAGTGACCCCACGACCGCCGCGATCCTCGATGCCGCGGTGGCCGAACGCGAGCGGCATGGCTTCGCCGCGTGGCACTCGACGACGTGGCACGCCGCGCCGGACTGAGCCGTACCACCATCTACCGCCGATTCGCGGGGCGCGACGAGTTGGTGGCCGCGGTCATAGAACGGGAGAATGCCCGTTGCTCGCCGAGATCGCCCGGAAGCTCAAAGAGGCTGGCGCGCCGGCACTCCCGGCGGCCGTGGAGCGGGTCGCCGACGCCCCGGCGGTCATCTGCCACCCGGGTTCGCCGCCCGTATCGGGCCGCGAGCGGTGAGCGAACTCGCCGACGTGATCCTGCGCTACGCGCTTACGGCACTGCTGCTGCCGGGCGCCACCCCATGCAGACGGCCGCGCTCTTCGCGCGTTCGCGACGGCGCATTTTCTGCCGAGCTTGCCGGACGGGTTGCGGGCTGTCCCCGTGTGAGCCCCGGGTAGGCGCGAAACGTCGTGGAGCGAAGCGGTCGCTCGCGCCGCGGGCCGTGTCGGCCTCCAGGTCGGAAAATAGCTGTGGACGGGTGCGACGACACCTACCGGCTGGTCGGAGTGTGACCGGCGTGCGACTGTTGTCCAGGGCGTCGTCCGACCACGCCCGCGACCGAAGGACTCAACACCATGCAGATCACCGGCAACACCGTCTTCATCCCCGGATCCACCAGCGGTATCGGCCTGGCGCTCGCCCTGGCGCTGAAGGAGAAGGGCAACACCGTCGTGGTCGGGGGGCGTCGGCGCCGACTGCTCGACGAGATCGCGGCCGCGCATCCCGGTGTCGGCACCGTGGAGATCGACACCACCGACGCGAACAGCATCCGCAACGCGGCCGCCCACCTCATCGCCGAGTACCCCGACCTCAACGTGGTCATCGCCATGGCGGGCATCATGAAGATCGAGGACTGGCACCGGTCGGAGGGCTTCCTGGAAACGGCGGAGTCCGTGATCACCACCAACGTGCTCGGCCCGATCCGGTTGATCGCCGCGTTCATCGAACACCTCCAGAAGCAACCCGCCGCGACCATCGTCACGGTCTCTTCGGGTCTGGCGTTCGCCCCGCTGAAAGTGACCCCGAGCTACAACGCGTCGAAGGCCGCGATCCACATGCTGACCGAATCCCTGCGGCTGCAACTGGCCGACACCAGCGTGCAGCTCATGGAACTCGAGCCACCGTCAGTGGCAACGGATCTTCTTCCCGGGCAACGCGAAAGCAGCTTCGCGATGCCGCTCGACGACTTCGTCGCCGAGGTGATCGGCATCCTCGAGACCCAACCGGACGCCAGGGAGATCCAGGTGGAGCGCGTGAATTTCCTGCGGTACGGAGAAGCCCGCGGCGACTACGACAAGGTCGTCGCCGCACTCAATGCCGCCGATCCCCACGGGAACTGAAAGCCTCCACGCGTCTATCAGTGAGCGTGAGGCGAACGCCACGGATGCAGAAGGTGGCGGTCGCTAACAATCGGTGGTGTGGCCTGACCCGGGAAATATTGCTGCCCGAGCGAATCGGCACACCGTTGTGGGCGCGGAAGGCGTTCCCCGGATCCGGACCAAGCCCGAACTGGACCTGAACTAGAGGGCAGTCAACAGCACGGCCCCGTTGTCGAACGGCAGGCGGTCGAAGACCTTCTTCGCCGAGCCGGTGACGTGCGCCGCCGCTTCGGCTTTGGTGACCACACGCGGATTCGTCACCTCGAACGTTCGGCCGTGGCGAGTCAGCCGGGCCGTGCCGGCGGCGGTGATGTTCTTCAGCCAGTCGCGGTCCGGGCCGTAGGACAACACAATGGCCACATCGTCATCGGTGGAGAACACGTTCAACGGAGTTCGGTAGGTCTTGCCCGATTTGCGGCCTACATGCTCGAGTATTCCGAAACCCGGCGCGCGCCCCGCCCAGATTCGTTGGATGGGATTGGTGACGTGCCGGTTGAGCCTGGCCAGCCTTTGCGGAGGTTGCATGCCACCCATTATCGGCCGCACTACGGGCAGCGGGAAGACGGCGTTGCGCGCACGGTCGGGGCTCGGCCACACTGACGTTCATGGCCTATCTCAAGCCGCCGTGGTTCACCGCCAAGGTGTTCAACAGGATCGCGATGGCCACCGGGCTCGCGGGCAGCGAGACGCTGACGGTCACCCGGCGCGGCACCGGCGAGACCCAGCGCATCCCCGTGCTCACCGTGGTGGTCGACGGAACCCGCTACCTGGTGTCCACCCGCGGCGAATCGCAGTGGGTCCGCAACGTGCGCGCCAACCCGGATGTGACGGTGACCTCGCGGGGATCCTCCCGCTACCGCGCGTCCGAACTACCCGTCGGGGAGCGCGGCCCGGTGCTGGCCGCCTACCAGGCGAAAGCCGGACGGGCCGTACGGGGCTACTTCCACTCCCTGCCGGACGCCGCCGACCACCCCGTTTTCGCCCTGACGGCGCGCTGACACCCTTGCCCGCGGACCCGGTCGGCCGATGACGCCGCCACGGCTGGAACACTGATCGCCATGAGCAGTACCGACCTGTCCGCCAAGCTGTTCGCCGACGCGTGCACCGTGATCCCCGGCGGCGTGAACTCGCCCGTGCGGGCTTTCAGCGCTGTCGGCGGGACGCCGCGGTTCATCACCTCCGGGAAGGGATGCTGGCTCACCGACGCCGACGGAAACCGCTACGTGGACCTGGTGTGCTCGTGGGGGCCGATGATCCTCGGGCACGCGCACCCGCAGGTGGTCGAGGCCGTCAGCCGGGCAGCGGCACACGGATTGTCGTTCGGCGCGCCCACGGCATCGGAGTCCGAGCTAGCCGCGGAGATCATCGGCCGGGTCGCACCCGTGGAACGGATCCGGCTGGTCAATTCCGGTACGGAGGCGACGATGAGCGCGGTGCGTCTGGCGCGTGCGTTCACCGGCCGGTCCAAGGTGGTCAAGTTCGCCGGCTGCTACCACGGCCACGTCGACGCGCTGCTCGCCGACGCAGGGTCGGGCGTCGCGACGCTGGGCCTGCCGTCCTCGCCGGGGGTGACCGGTGCCACCGCGGCCGACACCATCGTGTTGCCCTACAACGACGTCGAGGCCGTCGAGCGGGCCTTCGCCGAAGCCGGCGACCAGATCGCCGTCGCCATCACCGAAGCCAGCCCCGGCAACATGGGGTGTGTTCCGCCCGGGCCGGGCTACAACCGTGCGCTGCGCCGGATCACCGCCGAGAACGGCGCGCTGCTGATCGTCGACGAAGTGATGACTGGCTTCCGGGTGAGCCGCAGTGGTTGGTACGGAATCGATCCCGTGGACGCCGACCTGTTCACGTTCGGCAAGGTGATGAGCGGCGGGCTACCCGCGGCGGCGTTCGGCGGGCGCGCGGAGGTGATGGAAAGACTTGCCCCGCTGGGCCCGGTCTATCAGGCCGGCACCCTGTCGGGCAATCCGGTGGCCACGGCGGCGGGCCTGGCGACGCTGCGGGCCGCCGACGCGGGTGTGTACGCGGCGCTGGACGCCAACGCCGACCAGCTCTGTGCCCTGCTGGCCGGCGCTCTGACGCAAGCCGGTGTCGCGCACCGGATTCAGCGTGCCGGCAACATGCTGTCGGTATTCTTCGGCGACGCGCCGGTCACCGACTTCGCGTCCGCGCGGGCAAGCCAGACGTGGCGCTTCCCGCCGTTCTTCCATGCCCTCCTCGACGCGGGTGTGTACCCGCCCTGCAGCACCTACGAAGCCTGGTTCGTCTCGGCGGCCCTCGACGACGACGCGTTCGACCGGATCGCCGCCGCGCTTCCCCGCGCCGCGGAAGCGGCTGCCGCGGCCACCGAATCGGGGTCCTAGATGGCGGTCACCAAGGTGCATGTCATGCGCCACGGCGAAGTGCACAACCCCGGCGGGATCCTCTACGGACGGCTGCCCGGCTATCACCTCTCCGAACGCGGCCGCAAGCAGGCGCAAGCGGTCGCGGACGTGCTCGCGGGCCGCGACATCGTCGCGGTGATCGCCTCCCCGCTGCAGCGGGCGCAGCAGACCGCCGCCCCCGTCGCAGCCGCCCACGGCCTGCCCATCCTCATCGACGACGACCTCATCGAGTCGACGAACTACTTCGAAGGCAAGCGGATGTCACCCGGCGACGGGGTGTGGCGCAACCCGCAGGTGTGGTGGCAGGTGCGCAACCCGGTGACACCGTCATGGGGCGAGCCGTACAAGGCGATCGCGGCGCGGATGTCCGCCGCGCTGCATCGCGCCCGCCTGCGCGCCGAAGGGCACGAAGCGGTGTGCGTCAGCCATCAACTGCCCGTCGAGACCCTGCGCAGGTCGGCGGAGGGCAAGTGGCTGCCCCACGACCCGCGCCGGCGGAAATGCAACCTCGCCTCGCTGACGACGCTCACCTACGACGGGGACCGCCTGGTGGGGGTCTCCTACACCGAGCCGGCGGCGGGCCTGTGAGGGTGCGCGACGCGCTGATCGCGCTGGCGCTGAGCGCCGGCCTGGTCACCGGTGCCCCCGGATGCTCGACCGGGCATGACGCCGTCGCGCAGGGGGGCACGTTCGAATTCGTGGCGCCCGGCGGCAAGACCGACATCTTCTACGACCCGCCGCAAAGCCGCAGGCGGCCGGGTCCAGTGAGCGGTCCCGACCTCATCGACCCGACGAAGACGCTGTCGCTGGACGATTTCGCCGGCAAGGTCGTCGTCCTCAACGTGTGGGGACAATGGTGCGGCCCGTGCCGGACCGAGATGCCGGAACTGCAGCGGGTCTACGACGCTACCCGCGCCAGCGGGGTGGCGTTCCTGGGAATCAACGTGCGCGACAAAAACCGCGATGCCCCAACGGATTTCGTTGCCGACCGGCACATCACGTTCCCGTCCATCTACGACCCGGCGATGCGCACCATGATCGCCTTCGGGGGCAGGTATCCGACGACGGTCATCCCGTCCACGATCGTGCTGGATCGCGAGCACCGGGTGGCGGCCGTATTTCTGCGCGAACTGCTGGCATCGGATCTGCAGCCGGTGGTGAGCGGACTCGCGGCCGAGCCGGGGCCGGCGGCATGACCGGGGCGGCCGAACTCGCCGCCACGGGCCCCATCCTGCTGGCGCTGGGTGTTTGCGTACTGGCCGGGTTGGTGTCTTTCGCCTCGCCGTGCGTCGTCCCCCTGGTACCCGGCTACCTGTCCTATCTTGCGGCCGTGGTCGGTGTGGACGAAGGGCCGCGCACCGTCGCGATCGCGAAGTCCGTGCGGCTGCGGGTGGCCGGGTCGGCGGTGCTGTTCGTCCTCGGCTTCACCGCGGTATTCATCCTGGGCACCGTGGCCGTACTCGGCGCGACGACCGTGCTGATCACCAATCAGCTTGCGCTGCAACGAGCGGGCGGGGCGCTGACCATCGTCATGGGCCTGGCTTTCATGGGTCTGGTGCCCGCGCTGCAACGCCAGGCGCGCTTCACCCCGCGCGCGCTGTCGACGGTGGCGGGCGCACCGCTGCTGGGTGCGGTGTTCGCCCTGGGCTGGACGCCCTGCCTGGGGCCCACACTGACCGGGGTGATCGCCATCGCCTCGGCCACCGACGGAGCCAGCGTCGTGCGCGGCGTGCTGTTGGTGTTCGCCTACTGCATGGGACTGGGCATTCCGTTCGTGGCGCTGGCCTTCGGTTCCGGCTGGGCCGTCGGCGGCCTGGGCTGGCTGCGCCGGCACACCCGTGCGATCCAGCTCATCGGCGGGGCGCTGCTGGTGCTCGTGGGGCTCGCCTTGCTCACCGGGGTGTGGAACGACTTCGTCTCCTGGGTGCGCGACGCGTTCGTCAGCGACGTCAGGCTGCCGATTTGACCACCCCGCATACCTCGCGGGTTCTCGCGTGTTTGCGCAACGCCTGGCGCGCGCTGACGTCGATGGGCACCGCGCTGGTGCTGTTGTTCCTGCTGGCCCTCGGCGCGGTGCCGGGTGCGCTGCTGCCGCAGCGGTCCCTCAACACCGGCAAGGTCGACGAGTACCTCGCGGCGCATCCGGTCATCGGACCCTGGCTGGACCGGATGCAGTTGTTCGAGGTGTTCTCCAGCTTCTGGTTCACCAGCATCTACGTGCTGCTGTTCGTATCGCTGGTAGGCTGTCTGACCCCGCGGGTGGTCGAGCATGCCCGCGGCCTGCGGGCCGTGCCGGTGCCCGCGCCCCGAAACCTGGCCCGGCTGCCCAAGCACGCGTCGGCGCAGACGTTCGGCGAACCGCGCGCGGTGGCCGTCGCCATGACGGCGCGGCTGCGGGGCTGGCGCACCTCCGTGCGGGCCCCGGACGACACCGCTTTCGAGATCTCGGCGGAGAAGGGCTATCTGCGCGAATTCGGCAATCTGGTCTTCCACTTCTCCCTGCTGGGCCTTCTCGTCGCGGTGGCCGCCGGCAAGATCTTCGCCTACGAGGGAAACGTGATCGTGATCGCCGACGGCGGCCCGGGCTTCTGTTCGGCCTCCGCGGCGGCGTTCGACTCGTTTCGCGCCGGCAACGCCGTCGACGGCACCGCGCTGCATCCGATGTGTTTGCGCGTCAACGATTTCCAGGCGCAGTATCTGCGCAGCGGGCAGGCCAAGAGCTTCGTCGCCGACATCGATTACCAGGCCGGCGAAGACCTCGACACGAACACCTGGCGCCCGTACCGGCTGGAGGTGAACCACCCGCTGCGGGTAGGCGGTGCCCGCGTATACCTGCAGGGCCACGGCTATGCTCCCACCTTCACGGTCACCTTCCCCGACGGCCGGCAGCGCAGCCAGACGGTGCAGTGGCGCCCGGAGGATCCGCTGACCCTGCTGTCATCCGGCGTGGTGCGAATCGACCCGCCCGCGGGTACGTTCACCGACGCCGACGAACGCCGCGAGCACCAGATCGCGGTGCAGGGCCTGTTCGCCCCGACCGAGCAACTCGACGGCACGCTGCTGTCGTCGGCACATCCGGCGCTGAAGGACCCTGCGGTCGCCGTCGACATCTACCGGGGCGACACCGGCTTGGACACCGGCCGCCCGCAGTCGCTGTTCGCACTCGATCCGCGGCTGATCGAACAGAACCGGCTCATCAAGGTCGAGCGCGTGAATCTGCGTGCCGGCGAGCAGGTGCGTCTGGACGACGGCACGGTGGTGCGCTTTGACGGGGCGACGCCCTTCGTCAACCTTCAGGTTTCCCACGACCCGGCTCAGGTGTGGGTGCTGGTGTTCGCGCTGACCATGATGGCCGGGCTGCTGGTGTCGCTGGTGGTCCGGCGGCGCCGTATCTGGGTCCGCATCGCCCCCGCAAGCGGAAACGGTGCTGACGCCGGTACGGTGAACGTCGAACTGGGTGGCTTGGCCCGCACCGACAACTCAGGTTGGGGTGACGAGTTCGAGCGGCTCACCGAGCGACTACTGGCCGGGCCGGAGGATGCTGCCGCGCTGCCGTCCAGGGAGAAGGTTTGATGAACGCCGAGCAGGTGAACCTCGGGCTGGCCACGTACTCGGACTGGGCCTTCACGTCGTCGGTTGTGGTGCTCGTCATCGCGCTGCTGCTGCTGGCGGTGGAGTTGGCGTTCACCAGCAGCCGCAAGGTCGCCGAGCGCGAGCTGGTCGCGGCCGGGTCCGCACCGACGGTCCCGCCGGCGGGTGAGCGCTCCGGCGGCTCGGGTGCAGCGGCGCGGCGTTCGGCCGACGAGAGGGTGGGCGGCGCCGGCCTGGCGCTCGTCTACGTCGGGATCGGCTTGCTGTTGGTATGCATCGTGCTGCGCGGACTGGCCACCGGGCGGGTGCCATGGGGCAACATGTACGAGTTCATCAATCTCACCTGCCTGTCCGGCTTGATCGCCGCGTCGGTCGTGCTGCGCCGGGCGGCGCTGCGGTCGCTGTGGGTGTTCGTCCTCGTCCCGGTGCTCATCCTGCTGACCGTGTCGGGGCGCTGGCTCTACACGAACGCCGCGCCGGTGATGCCCGCCCTGCAAAGCTACTGGCTGCCCATCCACGTGTCGGTCGTCAGCCTGGGTTCGGGTGTATTCCTGGTCAGCGGTGTGGCCAGCATCCTGTTCCTGCTGAAGATGTCCCGGTACGGACGGCCGGACGCGCAGGGCGCACTCGCCCGGCTGGTGTCGCGGCTGCCCGACGCCCAGACCCTGGACCGCATCGCCTACCGCACCACCATTTTCGCCTTCCCCGTCTTCGGCTTCGGTGTCATCTTCGGCGCGATCTGGGCCGAGGAGGCATGGGGGCGCTATTGGGGCTGGGACCCCAAGGAGACGGTGTCGTTCATCGCGTGGGTGGTCTACGCCGCGTATCTGCATGCGCGGTCGACCGCCGGATGGCGCGACAAGAAGGCGGCCTGGATCAACGTCGCGGGTTTCGTGGCGATGGTGTTCAACCTGTTTTTCATCAACCTGGTGACCGTCGGACTGCATTCGTACGCGGGGGTCGGGTGAGCTCAATCCCCGGGTTGCCCGACGGGTCCGACGGTGCCCCGACGGTGCCGCCGATGCCGCGATAGGGTGCTGTGACGCCGTCTGCAGAGGGGAACGAAGTAGTGTCCGACCAACCGGCGCACCGCGCCGACGCCCGCCGCGGCCGTGAATCCGAAGACCTCAGGCCGCCCCGTTCGGAGCAGGAGCGGCATTCCGACGCGACGACCATACTGAACGCGGTGTCGCCGGACTGGGAGAGTGCGACGCCGCCCACCGGACTGCCCGTGGTCGACCCGTTCGGGGCGCCGGCGCTGCGCTACCCGCCCGTACCGGCGGCAGCGCCGCCCGCCGGCGCGCCGCTGCCGCCGCCGCATCGGCCGAACGTTTCGCCGACGCCGCACGCAGACCTTTCGACCAGCTCTCTGCTGCGCAGCCCCAGACCCGCGCCGTCCAGCGGCTGGCGCCGGATGCTCTACTCCGCCTCAGGCGGGTTGGTGAATCTTGGCGAAGGTCCCCGCGACGTCTACCGCAAGAACCTCATCGCGCACGTCGACCGGCCACTGCAGGGCTGCTACCGGATTGCGGTGCTGAGCCTCAAAGGGGGTGTGGGCAAGACGGCCGTCGCCGCCACACTGGGTTCGACGTTCGCGTCCATCCGGGGTGACCGGGTCATCGCCGTGGATGCCAACCCGGATCGCGGCACGCTGAGCCAGAAGGTGCCGCTGGAAACAC
Organism: uncultured Mycobacterium sp.; assembly: GCA_964511995.1. Classification (GTDB taxonomy): domain Bacteria; phylum Actinomycetota; class Actinomycetes; order Mycobacteriales; family Mycobacteriaceae; genus Mycobacterium. Next base: position 34,525 of record CAZEHT010000002.1, on the reverse strand, counting down.
CGGCGACGGTGCGTGACCTGCTGCGCGGCGCGGAGGCAATTCAGCGCTACAGCGACGTGCGCCGCTACACCTCGCAAGCGCCCAGCCGATTGGAGGTGTTGGCGTCGGAGAACGATCCGGCGGTGTCGGAAGCGCTGAGCGCCGACGACTACGTCCGCGCGCTCGATGTGCTTGAGCATTTCTACAGCCTGGTCATCGCCGACTGCGGCACCGGACTGTTGCACTCGGTGATGTCCGGTGTGCTCGCCAACACCGACACGATCATCGTGGTCAGTTCGGGTTCGGTCGACGGAGCACGCAGCGCATCGGCGACCTTGGACTGGCTCGATGCCCACGGCTACGACGACCTGGTGCGCAATTCCGTCGCGGTGATCAACGCGGTGCGGCCGCGCTCCGGCAAGGTCGATCTCAAAAAGGTCGAGGATCACTTCTCGCGGCGCTGCCGCGCGGTGCGGCTGATCCCGTTCGACCCGCATCTGGAGGAGGGGGCGGAGATCAGCCTCGACCGGTTGAAGGCGGAGACGAGGGAGGCGCTGATCGAACTCGCGGCCGTGGTCGCAGACGGATTCCCCAAGCAGGCACCCGGCGACATCGTCGGCTCAGCGGTGCGGTGACTCAGCGGGGGTTGTTGTCCCCGTTGGTGAGCCGCCACAGGAATTCCGGATCGTCGTCCGGGCCGATGACTCGCTTGGTCGCCTGATTCCCCCAGGCTTTGGCGGCGCGCCAGCCGGCATATGCCAGCGCCGCAAGCACCAGGATGACGAACAAGTACGTCACTGCTCTAACCTCCTCGTCCCCGAATATACGCCGGTCGGTAGGCTCGGCGCGTGCCCGAAGAGCGTCCAACCAGCCGCATCGTCACCGATGTGGTGGCCTACGTCATCGCGCGCCTGCTCTTGGTCGCCGCGGTGGCCGCGGCCATATTCTTCGGGGCACATCTGCTGGGAGTCGCGGACTTTCCGCTCGCAGTCGCGGTGCTGTTCGCGATCGTCATCGCGCTTCCGCTGGGAATATGGCTGTTCGGTCCGCTGCGGCGCCGCGCAACGGCTGGCATCGCCGCGGTCGACGCACGCCGTCGCCGCGACCGCGAGGAACTGCGTGCCCGCTTGCGGGGCGAGACTCTGGGACAGTGACCGCGGACACGGATCGCCTCCGACGGCGGATCGGGCACTCGGTCAGCTGGCGGCGGCCAATGCGACGGCGGTGAGGGCGGCCCACACCAGCATCGTCAGGCCGGTGTCGCGCAGCACCGGAATCAGTTGCGGGCCGGTCATTCCGGTCCGTACCGGACGCGCCGCCCGCACCGCCACCGGTGCCGCCGCCAGGCCGGCCAGCGACCACGGTGTGGCCGCAGCCAGCGACAGCGTCGCCAACCCGGCGATCATCAGCAGCAATTGATAGAGGCGCCGGGTTCGCTTGTCGCCGAGCCGTACCGCCAGGGTGATCTTTCCCGACGAGTCGTCGGTCGGGATGTCGCGCAAGTTGTTGGCGACGAGCACCGCCGACGACAGGCAGCCGACCACGATCGCCGCCACCACGCCGACCCAATCGACCCGCAAAGCCTGCGTGTACTGCGTGCCGAGCACCGCGACCAGCCCGAAGAACACGAAGACGGCGATTTCGCCGAATCCCCTGTACCCGTAGGGATTCGAGCCGCCGGTGTAGAGCCACGCGGCAGCGATGCACGCCGTCCCCACAATCACCAGCCACGGGCTGGTGAACCATGCCAGCACCGCGCCGGCAAGCGCGGCCACCGACAGGCCGCCCCAAGCCGCGCGAAGCACCGCTTGGGGAGAGGCCAGCCGCGAACCCACCAGCCGCAGCGGTCCGGCTCGCTCGTCGTCCGTACCGCGAATCCCGTCCGAATAGTCGTTGGCATAGTTGACCCCGACGATCATGGCCACTGCTACCAACAACGCGAGCAGTGCCTTCCACCACACGGCGCCGTGGAGCCAGGCGGCCGCCCCGGTGCCGGCGACCACCGGTGCCACCGCGTTGGACCAGGTGCGCGGCCGCGCGCCTTCAATCCACTGTGCGACGCTTGCCATCAGCAGATCGTCGCATGCGAAATCACTGCCCGGTCCCGGCCAAGCCCACCACCAGGTTGAGGGTCATCGCCAGGATGATCGCACCGAGCAGGAACGAAACCAGCGACTGGAACAACGCGGTCCGGCGGATCGACTGGGTCGTCAGGTCGGTGTCGGAGACCTGATAGGTCATGCCGAGGGTGAAGGCCAGGTAGGCGAAGTCGACGTAGGTGGGCGCGATGTCGGGCTGATTGAAGTCGATCCCGCCCTCGGGTTCGTCGAAATACAAACGCGCATAGCGCAGCATGAAAGCCGTGTGAACGGCGAACCAGGACGCGGCAACGCTGAGGATGCCGACGACCGCCGATCCGAGGTCGGCGCCGCGGGCCGCGATCAGCAGGTAAACGACACCGGCGAGGCTCGCGAGGCTAGCCAGCACAACGGTCAGTTCGACCATCGGGGCCGATGAATCGTCGTCTCCGCGCTGGGTGGCGTGGCTTCTGGTCTGGGTGGCGTTGAGCCGTGCCACCAACAGCCAGGTCCACGACAGGTAGGCCGTCGCCGCGACGATCCAGCCGACAGCGGGCGCATAGGGCCAGCCCGCCGCCGCGCCGACGAGGCCCGCGACGAGGAGGCCGGTGGCAACGGCAACGCCGAACCGCACCGCGCCCGACGTCAGCGACACGCTCACAGCCCGGAGTCAAGCACCGTCCGCCGGCGACGGGTGGGCGGCGCGCCGAACGAGTGACTCATCGGCCGCGTGCGCACGGATCGCATGCACGACGGATCCCATGCACGACAATGGTGCGGTGGTGCGGTGCTCGGAGTCATCGGCGGCAGCGGCTTCTA
>CAZEHT010000002.1:5009-31549 GCA_964511995.1 uncultured Mycobacterium sp. | reverse complement strand
CACGACAATGGTGCGGTGGTGCGGTGCTCGGAGTCATCGGCGGCAGCGGCTTCTATTCGTACTTCGGGCCGGACGCGACCCGCGTCGACGTCGACACTCCGTACGGCGCACCGAGCGCGCCCGTCACCGTCGGCTCGGTCGGCGACCATCAGGTGGCGTTCCTGCCGCGGCACGGGCCGCGTCACCAATTCTCGTCGCACACCGTGCCGTACCGGGCCAACATGTGGGCGCTTCGTGCGATCGGCGTGCGCCGCGTTTTCGGCCCCTGCGCTGTGGGCAGCCTGACCGCTGAACTCGGCCCCGGAGCCATGGTGGTGCCCGATCAGCTGGTGGATCGCACCAGTGGCCGGGCCGCGACCTACTTCGACTCCGGCGGGGTCCACGTCGGTTTCGCCGACCCGTACTGTCCGCAGTTGCGGGCGGCCGCTGCGAACCTGCCCGGAGTGGTCGACGGTGGCACCATGGTCGTCATCGAGGGGCCGCGGTTCTCCACCCGCGCGGAAAGTCAGTGGTACGCCCGTCAGGGATTCACGCTGGTCAACATGACCGGATACCCGGAGGCGGTACTTGCACCGCGAACTTGAGATGTGTTATGCGGCAATAGCGTTGGTGACAGATCTGGACGCGGGTATCGAAGCGGGTTCCGGCGTCACCGCCGTCGACGTGTTCGCCGAGTTCGAGCGAAACCTGGTGCCGTTCAAGCGGCTACTGCATCAGGCGCTCGCGGCGCTGCCCGCCGAGCGCACCTGCACCCACTGCCTGCCGCATCGAGGCGTCGCCCTGCCGTTCGAACTGCCGTGATCCGGGGCTCTCGGGACATATTCGAAATTTCACCGAAGAATCGCATCGATCGCTAGGTTTCCGTTTTGCTGGCGTATCCTCAGCGAATGCATTGCGAAATGAGGTTGTTCATTACTCATCTCCGACTGGAGGTCTGATGGGCGGCATCGTGGGTGAGCCCGTCAATTCGGGCTCATGGGATCCGAATCCGGAGCGCTCCTGGCTTCCCGGAGGGGATTTCCAAGCGGATTTCCAGGTTTTTCTCAGGCGTGCGGACGAACTTGCGGCAGAGGCCAGGTCACTCGCCGAAAGAATGCGCGACCGGCTGCGAGAAGTTCCTACGCCGGAGGGTCTTACAGCCGATTGGATCGACGGCCCGGACAGCCCTGTCTTCTATCTGTCCACCGCGGTCGGCTACCTCGTCGCTTGCGCACAGGGCACTGCATGCTGGGATGATTTTCCGAAATCGGACTACCGTCACAGCCCGCCACCACAGGACCTGTGGTGCTGTGATCACTATCCGCGTCACTGCCGCTGACGGGAGTCGTCGCCGTGTTGAGCACCAGAAGTGTCTTGCGCGCGCTGCGTGACCTGGCGCCGGCGATGTTCGGCTTGCTGCTGGTCCTTCTGGTTGCACATGGCGGCTGTGCGCGAGTTTCGGCGGTCGCTGCGCTTTGCGCATTGCTGCTCCTGGGGGTGGCCGGGCATATCTTCACCGTCAACTCCCTCCCGCAATCCCCCGACAGAGCTGTTTTGTGGATCGAGCTTCGCACGATCGGGCTTATCGGCGGCGTTTGCATCTTGTGCTATGGATTCGTCATTTTCGGATTCATGGTGCTTGTCAGCCGAATTCACAGTGACATCGGAAAGTATTTCGTGAGCGCGGCGAGTGGATTTGTGCTGGCGGCCGTGCTGAACGCTTTGATCAAGCCCGGTGAGTCCGAATCGTGGTCCGCATACTGGGTGAAGAGGACGTTTATCAAACGGTATGAAGCGTACTTTCGCGACACGGACGGCCACCCGCGATTCTGGAGTCCGGTGGGGGACGCCTCACATGCGTTGCAGGACGACCCCTTCCATCCGCCCGGTAATGGCAAGCCCATCAAGGGCTGGGGTTTATCGGCACGGCGTCAGCGAGCGAAATGTCTCAAGGGCAAGCTGGCCGAGCGCGAGACTGCCGATGAACGACGGACCGCGTTGGACACCCAATCTGCCGGCTTGCTGGAGCACCGCCAGAAGCTACTGGAGGAGGCGAACACGCTACGGACTCCCGAAGAGTTGCTGACCGCGCTGGACGCCGAAGCGGCCAGGCTGATGGAGAGCCATTCGAAGATCCAGGCCAAGGCAATTGGCCTGCGTGAAGAGATCAAGAAGCCGACCTGACCCCGCGGCATGGATGACCCGCCGGCCTGGCGATACTGAACGGGTGAAGACCCCCATCTGCGAACGGTTCGGCATCGACTTCCCGCTTTTCGCGTTCAGCCACTGCCGCGATGTCGTTGCGGCCGTGACGAATGCCGGCGGATTCGGTGTGCTGGGCGGAACGGCGTTCACTCCCGAGAAGCTGGACCGGGAGTTGCGCTGGATCGACGAACAGGTGCAGGGCAAGCCCTACGGTGTCGACATCATCGTACCCAACAAGTACGAGGGCAAGGGTGAGCACCTTTCCCGGATGCAGTTGGCGGATCGAATTCCCGACTACTACCGCAGGTTTGTCGCCGAACTGCTTGCCAGCCACGGCATTCCGCTGGAGGACTCGCCGCGGATCGGCGCTTCGAACCTGTCCGGAGACACCGGGAGCCAGCTTCTCGAGGTTGCGCTGTCCCACCCCATCAAGCTGATGGCCAACGCCCTCGGCGTGCCGCCGGATTACATGCTCGCAGCCGGCCGGGAGCACGGCATTCCGGTGGCGGCGCTAGTGGGTGCTCGTGAGCACGCGGTCAAACAGGTCAGGGCGGGCGTGGACGTGATCATCGCGCAGGGCACCGAAGCCGGCGGCCACTGCGGGGAGGTGTCGACGCTGGTGCTGGTGCCCGAGATTTTGCGGGCCGTGGAAGCCGAATCCGATCGCGAGGTCCCCGTCCTGGCGGCGGGCGGGATCGTGACGGGACGGCAGATGGCGGCCTGTGTGGCCATGGGTGCGGCCGGCGCCTGGACGGGATCGGTGTGGTTGACCACCGAGGAGGCCGAAACCGCCCCGTACACCGTGCAGAAGATGCTGGCGGCGACGTCTCGCGACACCGTGCGCTCGACGGGCCGAACCGGCAAGCCGTCCCGTCAGCTGGTGTCGGACTGGACCGACGCGTGGCTGCCGCACGACGGTGGTCAGCGCGCGCTTCCGCTGCCGCTGCAGTCGATGCTCTGCGAGCCCGCGCTGCGGCGGGTCGACAAGCTGGCGGAGGCGGGCCACGAAGGCGCTCAGGCGTTGGCGACGTATTTCGTCGGTCAGGGAGTAGGGCTGATGGACAAGGTGAAGCCGGCCCGCGAGGTGGTGCTGGAGTTCATCGAGGACTACGTCAGTGCGGCCGAGCGCCTCGGCGGGACGCTGGACGTCTGAACGACGTCGCCGTCACAGGGTGGTGCTGATCGGCGCCGGTGTTGACGCGATCGCGTCCAGGACCTCGATGTTCCTGACGACGTCGCGGCTCTCACGTGCGGCGATGGCGGCCACCGCCCACTTGATCAGCCCGACGGCACCCGGCGGCTCGTAAATCAGTTGGGTCTGCCCGGCGACGCTGCGATCCCGCACCCAGATTGTGGGCGGGCGGGCGAAGGACGGCTCGAGGGCGAGGATCGTCGCGAACCGCCATGCGTCGTCGCGCATCGTCCGCAGGGCTTCGTTGATCACGAAGATCTCGTGGTCCATCAGCACCGCATAGACCTCCGCCAGCGCGGGGGAGAGTTCGTTCATATCCCGCACGACGCCGTTGACCTGGCTGGCCAGGACGGCGTTGATGCGGTTGAAATCCTCCTGAAGCGCGAACGCGGTGCGAGCCCCGCCCATGCTCTGCACCGCGATGCCCAGGTCGAGCCTGATGTGGGCGTTGATACCTGCAAGCACGTGCTGCAAGATGATCGGCTCGGTGCGGCTCGCCGCACCGAAGGCAACTTTCCAGGAACGGGTCGGCTTTGCGAACCTGTCGGGGTGAAACTGCCCGTTGAGTGCGGCGAAGTAGCGGTTGGCAAACGTCACGTCGAACAGCTCCATTCGGGGGCCGTCCTCGAAATCCCCGTCTTTCACCGCCTTTCGCACCGCGATGGTGATTCGCTTGTACACGGCCGCGAAGTAGCCGAGACGACTCGACGTGGAGATGGACCAACGGATCACCGAATCGATTGCGGCCACCACCTCGTCGAGGGAGGTGGCCGCCGGGATGGTTGGGAACGGGACCGCTGGGCCTGCCATGGGAGAGATTATGGGTCACCGGCGCGCCGATTGACGTGATCCTCGTGGCGGTTCATCCGATCGCGTCGCGAAGCCATGAGCGCTCGCCCAGATATCGCTCGGCCAGCCGCGCGGTGCCCGCGGCGAAGATGGGCGCCAGCGGTATGGCGGCGTCGGAGTCCGGGTGTGTGCCGATCCAGGCCGACAACATGATCCGGCGCAGCATGACGAAGGTGGGGATCAACTCCGCGTGGGCGGCGGGCAGCTGCCGCACTTGCCGATAGCCGCTCAGCCAGTCGGCGATAATCCGCTCCACCCCGGGGGAATCCTCGATGAACGACACGACCGCGCCGAGATCGGTCAGATACCACGACCACCCGCTGTCGTCGAAGTCGATGACGGTGATCGGCGTGGCGGGATCGTCGGGATCGATCATCAGGTTGGCCATCCGCAGATCGGCGTGCAGCAGGCCGAACCGGTCGGGGCCACAACCGAACTCGGTGAGTCGATGGTGAATCTGCGTGGCGGCCCGGGCGATCAGTCTGCAGTCGTCTGCGGTCAGGTTGGGCGCGTTGCGCCAGTCGCCCCAGCGCGCCCGCGGGCTGAGCATGGTCTCGAGGTCCCATCGGAATCTGGTGAACCCCACCGGCGGTGTCCAGCTCTGCACGTGGTCGTGCATCGCAGCGGTGATCCGGCCCAGTTCGTCGAACCCGACCGCCTCGGGCTTCTCCTCGGCGGTGCATCCGCTGACGAAGCTCACCGCGTCGACATGCATCGCCTCGCCGCCGACCGAGACCACCGCCACTGCGTTGTCATCGGCAGTGGCGATCGGGAGCGGTGTCGGCACCCACGTCTGCTCCCGCAGCGCCGCCATCCAGCTCAGCTCGGACTGGATCGCCTCCAGGCTGTGGTAGCCCGGCCGGTGCGCGCGAAGCACGATCGGTTTATCGTCGTCGACCAGGTATGTGGCGTTCTCCGAGAGGCTCAGCAGCCGCAGCGGTGCGGCGGGGTCGCGACCGAACCGCGGCAGCACGGCGCGGACGAAATCTTCGTGGTTGGACGGCAGGGGGGTGGGCACCCGGACAGTGTGACAAGCCGGGCGCGGTGTTTCGCCGCAGGGGCAGCGGTTCGCCTGCCGGACCTCCCGAGCGGCCGTCGGTGCTCAGTACAGCGTCTTGCGCACGTTCTCCTCGCTGTAGATCATCTCCAGTTCCGCGAGGCTCACGTCAGCGCGCAGTGCGTGCGCCTTCTGGGCGACGCTGGGTACCGCGTCGGGGTTCCAGGTGTCCGGATTCCAGCTGTCGGAACGCAGAAACGCCTTGGTGCAGTGGAAGAAGACCTCCTCGACGAGGATCTCCAGAGCCAGGATCGGCCGCTTGCCCTGCACCGCCATGGCATCGAAGCAGTCGGCGTCGGACAACACAGCCGCATGGCCGTTCACCCGCAGGGTGTCCCCTCGCCCGGGCACGATGAACAAGGCCCCGACCCGCGGCTGCTGGAGGACATTGAGGAAGCCGTCGACGCGCTTGTTGCCGGGCCGCTCCGGGATGACGATGGTGGTGTCGTCGACGATGTGGACGAAGCCGGCCGGATCCCCCTTGGAGGAGACGTCGACGTTCCCGGCGGCGTCGGTGGTGGCGATGAAGGTGAGCCGCGCATACACCAACCAGTTGCGGTGGACCGGAGCCAGGCCGCAGCGAACTTTGTAAACCGCTCGTCAGCCGAACCGCTCGACGAGCGCGCGCCGGTCGATCTTGCCGATGCCGTGGCGGGGCAACTCGTCGACTACATGAATCTCGCGCGGTGCCGCGCTGCACGGAAGAGTGCGTTCGACATGGTCACGCAGCTCGTCCACCGTCGGTGCCGGTATCTGCGCACGTACCACTATCGCCGCGACCACTCGTTGACCCAGCCGGTCGTCGGCCACACCGAACACGGCACAGTCGGCGACCGCGGGGTGGGTGGACAGCGCGGACTCGACCGGCCGCGGCAATACGGTGAGGCCGCCGGTGCTGATGGCGTCGTCGACCCGTCCGAGAACCTGCAGCACACCCGAGTCGTCGACGGCGCCGAAATCGTCTGTCACGAACCAGCCCCGCTCGGCGAACGGGTCCGGGATCTGCGGGTTTCGGTGGCCGTTGGCCAGTGTCGCGCCGCCGATGGCGAGGCGCCCGTCGTCTCCGACGCGAACCGTTACCCCATCCAACGCAAGACCGTCGTAGACACAACCACCGCAGGTTTCGCTCATCCCGTAAGTGCGCACCACGGGAATGCCTGCCTCCTCGGCGGATTCGAGCACCGGCCGGGGAGCCGGTCCGCCGCCGAGCAGCACCGCGTCCAGGTCCGCCAGTGCTGCCGCAGCTTCGGGATCGTCCAGCGCTTTCGCGAGTTGAGCGGCCACGAGCGAGGCGTAGCGGCGGCCCGAGCCCATGGCCGCTATGGCGGCAGGCACCTGTGCGGTGTCGAACCCGGCGGACACGTCGAGTTCGACCGGAACCGTGCCCGCCAGTGCGCTGCGAACCAGTATCTGCATACCGGCGATGTGATAGGCCGGCAGCGCCGACAGCCAGGTTCCGGTGCCGCCCAACCTGTCATGGGAGGCCGACGCGCCGGCGATCAACGCCGGGGCCGACAGCAGGGCTCCTTTGGGCACACCGGTGGTTCCCGACGTCGGCATCACCATCGCGATGTCGGCATCGATCTCCTCGCCGACACGCATCTCGGCGGCAAGCATCTCGGCTCGGCGGGGATCAGCGCCCGGGACGGGGAGGATGGGCGGCTGGCGTCCGTCGAGCACCCCTTCGACGGCGGGCAGCATAGACAGGGCCGACGGCCGTGCGGGGACGACCAGGGCGCGCAGGATCGCTATGCTTCGGCCGTATCTTCGCGCGGATCGTCCAGCGGCCAACCAAGGACGGCCAATCGTTCGCGCACCCGCTCGACATCCGCCTGTGCCGGCAGGTCGTCGGTGATACGCATGATCTCCGCGCCGATGTCGATCTCGTCGAAGTACGGTCGGCCGCCCAACTCGTGTGCGACCAGCTTCACCTCGTCAGGGGTGAGCCGACGCGCCAGTAGCGCGAGCAGCGGTATGTAGTCGTTTTGTGGAACACCTTCGGGATAGCCTGCGCGCAGCCACTCGACGATCTTGTTGATAAACGAATTCACCAGTTCTTGCTCCTGCGCGCTCGTCGGCTGCCAGGGGAAGCTTGCTGGTGCGAGATACTACTTGTGCTTCGCGCCGAGGATGTACCAGCCGCTGTGGTGTGCGATGAAGTCACGCGCTACGAACAGCACGCCGACGATCACCGCGACCAGGACGATGCCGAAGATCGCCCAGCTCACGGCGACCAGGACCGGGTTGCGGTGGCTGACAGTGCCGCCGTGTGTCGCGACGCCGGCGCCTTCGGCGTTGATCCGGACTCCGATGGCGAACAGTCCGGGCAGTCCCGCTCCGACGATCAGGCCGGCGACGAGGATCTGGAAGATCGCGGTGAGGTTGATCCAACTGTTGTGCAAGGCTTCGGCCTTTCGGTGCGAAAGTCAGTGAGCGGTGGGCTGGGTGGCCGGCGGGGCCAGTTCAGGTGCCAAAGGGCCCTGAGGTCCCCCGGGGTGCCCGCCCTGCCAGTCGTCGTTGACGTTCTTGTGGGTGACGGGAGCCTTGCGGGACTGGCGGTAGATCAGGGCCGCCACGGCGATCAGAAGCACGAAACCGGTCAGCCCACCGGCGAGACCGCCGATCGTGTGGACGACGAAGTAGGTGATCGCGCCGACGGTAGCCGCGGCGGGCAGGGTAATCAGCCAGGCAGTCACCATCCGGCCGGCGACTCCCCATCGCACTTCGGCTCCCGGCTTGCCCACACCGCTGCCCAGGATCGAGCCGGTGGCGACGTGGGTGGTCGACAGCGCGTAGCCGAAATGGCTCGACAGCAGGATGATCGCGGCCGACGAGGAGTCCGCGGCCATGCCCTGGGGGGACTTGATGTCGACCAGGCCCTTGCCGAGGGTGCGGATGATCCGCCAGCCGCCGAGGTAGGTGCCGAGTGCGATCGCCACGGCGCAGGAGACGATGACCCAGAGCGGAGGAACTGTCTGGGAATTGTCCACCGCGCCGTAGGAGATCAGCGCCAGGAAGATGACGCCCATGGTCTTCTGCGCGTCGTTGGTGCCGTGCGCCAGCGATATCAGAGACGCCGACCCGATCTGGCCGTACATGAAGCCCCTGTTTGTGCGCTCTTCCGGAACGTTGTTCACGGAGCGGTACACCAGCCAGCTGCCGACACCGGCGACTAGTCCGGCGATCAGCGGAGCCAGTGCGGCCGGCACGAGGACCTTGGCGATCACGCCGCTCCAGATGACCCCGTGGCCGCCGACGGCGGCGAGCATCGCGCCGATGATGCCGCCGATGAGGGCGTGCGACGAACTCGACGGGATACCCAGCAGCCAGGTCAGCAGGTTCCACACGATGCCGCCCACCAATCCGGCGAACACGAGTTCCAAACTGACCAGACCGGAATCGACCAGACCCTTAGCGATCGTCGCCGCCACCGCAGTGGAGAGGAACGCGCCGACCAGGTTCAGCACGGCACACAGGGTGACCGCGGTCTTGGGTTTGAGCGCGCCGCTGGCGATGGAAGGCGCCATAGCGTTTCCGGTGTCGTGGAAGCCGTTCGTGAAGTCGAACGCCAACGCCGTTATCACCACGATGACCAATAGGATCAGCTGATAGTCCACCCGAGGATTCTCGCCATAATTACGCCGACATGTAAAACGGTTCGACAACAAAACGCGGGATGCGGAAGAGATGTCGGCGAATGTTTGCCTTCCGTTAACCCCGGGCGTCGTTTCGGAGCGGATGGCCCTGCGGAACATGGACGAAAATGAGCGTGATGCCGTCGGGATCGGTCACGTGCATCTCGTGCAAACCCCACGGTTCTCGGCGGCTTTCGCGCGCAATGGGGACCCCACGCGACTCGAGTTCGGACTGGGTCGCGTAGACGTCGCGGACCTGCAACCACAGGGCACCGGGAAAAGGAGAAGCGCCTGGTCGGCGGTCGCCGTGACCGGCGAGCTCGATCAGTGATTGGCCCGCGAAAAACACGATGCCGGCGCCGTATTCACGGGCGATCGCCAGCCCGATCTGGTCGCGGTAAAAGGCGACGGATTTTTGGTAGTCCTGCGGGCGGAACAGCACCCGGCTGGCGAGGATCTCCATGGCCTCGTGTCTACCCTGTGTCTACCCGCCTCCGCCCCCGATCGGGTTTCGGTACACAGCGGCACGCGGTCATTCGGTGTAGCCAGTCCCGAGGCCAAGGTCTACTCGCGGTGTCCTCGACTGGGCTGTAGGCGCTGCCGCGCCAAGATGTTGTTGACCAGCCCGGGCGCGACGGTGTCGATGGCGCGCGAGCTGAGCGCGACCCGCGGTGCGATGCGGATCGGCCGGGTGCGAGCGGCAGCGATCATCCAATCGGCAGCCTCGGCGGTGGTCAGCGCGGGCAGCCCGTCGTATGCGCGGGTAGGGGCGATCATGGGCGTCGACACCAATGGGTAGTACAGAGTCGTCGAGTGCACGCCCTTGGCCGCCCACTCGGTTTCGGCGACACGACTTACCGCGGCCAGGGCCGCCTTGGAAGCGTTGTAGACGGCGAACAATGGTGCGGCCTCGTTCATCACGCCCCAGGTGGCGACATTGATGATGTGTCCGTCGCCCCGTTCGATCATTCCGGGGGCGAATCCGCGGATCAGTCGCAACGGTGCGAGGTAGTTCAACGTCATCGTGCGCTCGACGTCGTGCCAGCGTTCCAGGGACTGCGCAAGCGGCCTGCGGATCGACCGCCCCGCGTTGTTCACGAGAACATCGATGGGCCCGACCGCTTCCACCAGCTCGTCGACGGCTTGGAAGTCGCAGAGATCGCACGGCACCGCCTGCGCCGCACCGCCCCCGGCCGTTATCCGCTCAGCGAGCGCGTCGAGCAGCTCGGCACGGCGGGCGACTGCGATCACGGTGGCGCCCGCCGCGGCGAACATCGCCGCGGCCACCTCGCCGATGCCCGACGACGCGCCTGTCAGCAGTACGCGCTTCCCTCGCAGATCGACCTTGGGTACGGAAGGCAGGACACGCGGCGGGCGCATTCCGGTGAGCACCAGTGTGTCGAGCATTCTCCGCCGCAGGCCCACGAGTCGGCAGTCTAGTTCCGGTGATTTGTGGAGTCCCAGCCGCCGTGAGCGCGGGCCGGACACCACAAATCACTAGAAATAGCGGGGGAAGGGGGTCCAGTCCGGGTCGCGTTTCTGCAGGAATGCGTCGCGGCCCTCGACGGCTTCGTCGGTCATGTAGGCCAGACGTGTCGCCTCGCCAGCGAAGAGCTGCTGTCCCACCAGGCCGTCGTCGAGGAGATTGAAGGCGTACTTCAGCATCCGTTGCGCCTGGGGCGACTTGCCGTTGATCGCGGCGGCCCATTCCAGTGCGACCGTCTCCAGCTCCGCGTGTGCGACGACCTCGTTGACCGCGCCCATACGGTGCATTTGTGCGGCGGTGTATGTGCGGCCCAGAAAGAAGATTTCGCGGGCGAACTTCTGGCCGACCTGGCGTGCCAGATATGCGCTGCCGTAGCCGCCGTCGAAGCTGCCGACGTCGGCGTCGGTCTGCTTGAACCGGGCGTGCTCGCTGCTGGCCAGGGTCAGGTCGCACACCACGTGCAGGCTGTGCCCGCCGCCCGCTGCCCATCCATTCACCAGACAGATCACCGGTTTGGGCATGAACCGGATGAGCCGTTGAACCTCAAGGATGTGCAGCCGGCCCGCCCGCGCCACGTCGACGGTGTCGGCGGTCTCGCCGGAAGCGTACTGGTAACCGGTGCGGCCGCGGATGCGCTGGTCTCCGCCCGAGCAGAAGGCCCAGCCGCCGTCCTTGGGTGAGGGGCCATTCCCGGTGAGCAGCACCACGCCGACGTCCGGCGACATCCGGGCGTGGTCGAGCACCCGGTACAACTCGTCGACGGTGTGCGGCCGGAACGCGTTGCGCACCTCCGGCCGGTTGAACGCCACCCGCACCGTGGGTTGCGCGGCCTCACCCGCCACGTGGCGGTGGTAGGTGATGTCGGTCAGGTCTGCCAGCTCCGGGACGGGCCGCCACGCCGAGGGGTCGAACGGGTTCTCGCTCACGGATTCACACGGTAACGGCATGGTCGCAACATCGATGAACCGTCGCGCCGCGCGGGCAAGGTTGCAGCGACAGGTTTGGCGGGTATCTCCGTGAGGTGACATCGCCGCAGCAACGGCTGGCGCCCGCGCTGGCTGTCGACGCCAGCCTCACCGAGATCGGGTGCGGCCTGAACGTGTTGCTCAACATCACCCCGGTCAACGCGGCACAGGCATGGGCGGACTTCGAGCGCAGCGGTTTCCGAACCGTCCCGACCCTGCGGCTGCGACCGCTGCAGTTCGAGCCGGATTCGGTGCGACGCGACCTCTACAACCTCGGAATCGAGAACGTCGCCGAGCCCGCGCTGCAGGCTCTGTTCCGGGCGAAACGAGACGAGATCGCCCGACAGATCACGGTGCTGGAGGATCGCGACACGTCAAGGTTCGTGTACGGATCGCTCCAGCTCTACGGGAGGGTCGACGACTCTCTCGTGTCGGCCGCGCAGGAACTGCTCGAAACCGTCCCGGCTCAAGCACCCGGAGCCCGTAGCGTCGCGGCCGGGGCGTTCGCGGAGGCGGCCCGAGCGGAGTTCGACCGATACCGTGCGGTGTATCCGGACTTCCCGGCTCATGTCGAGGTGCGCCACGACATCTCCGACCTGATGGTGTCGGTCGGGCGGCTGCTCATCCCCGCGGCCGGCGCCTACCGGGCAGACCGCGTGGCGCCGTTGCTGCATCACGAGATCGGCACCCATGTCGTCACCTATCACAACGGTGCCCGCCAACCGTTGAGGCTGCTGGCGATCGGACTGCCCGGCTACGACGAGACCCAGGAGGGTCTTGCTGTGCTCGCCGAATACCTGGCTGGCGGATTGGACCCGCGGCGGCTGCGCCTGCTCGCGGCCAGGGTCGTAGCCATCGCCAAGATGCTCGACGGTGCCGGGTTCCTGGAGATTTTCGAGTCGCTTCGGGAGGACTATCGGATGCCGACGAGGACGGCGTGGTCGATCGCCATCCGCGTCGTCGTCGGCGGCGGGTCGGTGAAGGACGCGATCTATCTGCGCGGGATCGCGCGCATCCTCGAAGCGCTCGCGGCGGGCAGCAGCCTCGACGTCCTTTTCGTCGGGAAGCTCTCGCTGGACCACGTACCGTTGATCCAGGAGCTGCTCGATCGCGAGGTGCTCCACCCGCCGTGGGTTCGTCCCCGGTGGCTGGACGTGCCCGGCGCCCAGGAACGTCTGGCCGCGCTGCGTGTAGGCGTTTCAGTGACGCACCTGTACGAAGGAGGTCGTTTCGCATGAGGCTTGCACTGTTCGTCAACGACGTCGCCGTGGAAGATCCCGAGTACACGACTGCGTGCCTGGCGAGGGCCGCGGCGCAGGGCGGGCACGAGGTTTGGTACGTCGGGGTCGAAGACGTCGAATACCGGGGAAGCGACGGGCAGCTCTGCGCGCGTGCTCATGCCGCGCAGTTCGAGAAGGACGACACGCTTGAGACCTTCGTGGAGCGCATCAAGGGGTGCGACGCGGAGCGCATCGTCATGGACGACTTGGATGCCGTATTCCTGCGAAACGAATCGATCGACGACATGCACAACCAGGCCTGGGCGAGCCCACTGGGCGTCGTCTTCGGTCAGATGCTCAAGGCCCGGGGCGTGACGGTGGTGAACGACCCGCTGTCCCTTGTCCGGGCGTCGAGCAAGCTCTACCTGGAGGAGTTCCCCGAGAAGGTCCGCCCGCGATCGCTCGTCACGCGAAACGCGGAAGCCATCGAACGGTTCGTCACGGAGGTCGGGCACTGCGTCGTCAAGCCTCTCTACGGAGCCAAGGGGCGCAACGTGTTCGTGATCAAGGGCGACGACGAACCGAACCTCGCGCAGATGACGGAGGCCGTGCTGCAGGACGGCTACGCGATCGTCCAAGAGTTCCTCGACGGCGGCGAGGACGGCGACGCCCGGATCCTCCTGCTCGAAGGTCAGATTCTCGAGCGCGACGGCAAGCCGGCCGCCTTTCGGCGAGTGCCCGACGGTAACGATTCGCGGGCCAACCTCAGCAAGGGCGCGCGCCCCTTCCCGCTGGAAATCGGTGACGCCGAACGCGGCATCGTCGACACGATCGGCAAGAAGCTCGTTGACGACGGCATGTTCTTCGTCGGCATCGACGTGATCGGCGACAAGTTGGTCGAGATCAACGCCGAGAGCCCGGGCGGGATGCTCAGCGTCGAAAGGCTCCACGGGATCGACCTCTGCCCAACCGTCATCGAAGCTCTGCGCCGGCGCTCCGCCTCGACGTGAGTTAGAGGACGACGTATTCGCGCAGGACGTCCAGCAGGCCGTCGGGACGTTCCCAGGTCGGCAGCGGGTCGACGAGGACGAAGCCGCAGCCCAGTGCCCGCGCTCCGCCGTCGGCCTCGTCGCTGTCGCCGACCATGAGGGCTTGTTCGGCGGGCACCGCCAGCCGCTCCAGGGCTATGTGAAAGATCGCCGGGTCCGGCTTGACGGCTCCGACTTCGTAGGACAGCACGTACTCGTCGGGACGGGCGCCGATCGCCGCGAACGCGGGCCGCACATCGAACGCGATGTTCGATACGACGGCGGTGCGGATGCCCCGCTCCGTCAGCTGCCGCAGCACCGCGGCGCAGTCGGGGTAGGGCGTCCAGCACGCCGGGTCGATCACCCGCTGGTACAGCGACTCGGCGTGGTGGTCGGACATCCCGGATTCACGCAATACATGTAGGTATGCCTCGCGGTGCACATGCGGTGCTAGGTCGCGGTTGACCCACGCGTGATACTCCTCGGGTCCCATTTGCACCGAGCGGCCTGTCGGCGCGGTCAGCCTCCGCATCAACTCGGCCTGGACGTGGCCGTCGACCTCTTTGTCGTCGACGATCATCCCCGCAAACCAGCTGTCGTCTTCTTCGAGGCGGAACAGGGTTCCCGAATAGTCGAACAGCACCGCGCGCACAGCCACGGTTCAATCGTGCCACCGCGGATTTCGGGCAGACGGTTTGGGAGGGTGGGGATACAGGGCTCGATTTCTGAAGGAGCGACTGCTACCTCTACCTCTTCGGGTGGCGTCGGGGCACGACCATTCAACTGCGGGGACCCCTGCCGTGCCGAGCAGACGCAAACGTGGACAAATAGCGCTCGCGTCGTCCGCCTTTGCGTCTGCTCGGCACGGCGGGAACTTACCCGACCGAACGCGAGGCCCCCTCCCAGAACCGAGCCCGTACCGCCTTCTTGTCCGGCTTGCCCAGCCCGGTCAGCGGCAATGCATCGACCACCACCACTTGCTTGGGTACCTGCACCGACCCTTTGCGTTCCTTGACGGCGGCCTGAATCTCGGCGGTCATTGCCGCGACGCCGGGCTCGGAGGTGTCGGCGCCGGCGCGCAGTACGACGACGGCCGTGACGGTTTCGCCCCACTTGTCGTCCGGGGCTCCCACCACACACACCTGGGCCACCGCCGGATGCTCCGCGATGACGTCCTCCACTTCGCGGGGGTAGACGTTGAAACCGCCGGTGACGATCATGTCCTTGACCCGGTCGACGATGAACCAGAAACCGTCTTCGTCCTCGCGGGCCATGTCGCCGGTTCGAAGCCAGCCGTCCTTGAACGTCTCCGCGGTCTGCTCGGGCAGTTGCCAGTAGCCCCCCGACAGCAGCGGACCGGACACGCACACCTCGCCGACCTCACCCTGCGGCACCGCGTTTCCCTCAGCATCCAGCAGGGCGCAGCGGGCGAAAAGCGTCGGACGCCCGCAGGAACTCAGCCGCTTCTCGTCGTGGTCGTTCTTGCCCAAATAGGAGATCGCCATCGGCGCCTCGGACTGGCCGTAGTTCTGCGCGAAAATCTTGCCGAACCGGCGGATCGCCTCGGCCAGCCGCACCGGGTTGATCGCCGAGGCGCCGTAGTAGACGGTCTCCAGCGACGACAGGTCGCGGGTGTGCGAATCCGGATGATCCATCAGCGCGTAGAGCATCGCCGGCACCACGAAGGTCGCGGTGATCTTCTTCTCCTCGATGACCCGCAGCGCTTCACCGGGGTCGAACTTCGCCATGACGTGCATCTCGCCGCCCTTGACGAGCGTGGGCAGGAAATACGCGGCCCCGGCATGCGAGAGCGGGGTGAGCATCAGGAAGCGCGGATTCTCCGGCCACTCCCACTCGGCCAGCTGGATGGTCGTCATCGTGGTGGTGGCCTGCGACGTCATCATGACGCCCTTGGGCTTGCCGGTGGTGCCGCCGGTGTAGGACAGGCCGCTGACGTGATCCAGCGGCAAGTCGGCGGCCACCAGAGGCCGCGGCTCGTACTTGGCGGCTTCGGCGGTCAGGTCGACCAACGTGGCTCCGGCGGCGGTACCCGCGTCGGCCACCTCCGGCGGCACCGGCCCGATGGTGAGGATCTGTTTGAGTGCGGGGACCTTGGCGAGCAGGCCGACGGCGCGTTCGGCGAACATCGGATTGGGATCGATGATCAGCGTCGTGCTCCCCGAGTCGGTCAGCACGTATGCGTGATCGTCGAGGGATCCCAGCGGATGCAGCGCGAGCCGGCGGTAGCCCTGGGTCTGCCCGGCGCTGGTGATCATCAGCACCTCCGGCCGGTTCAGCGACAGCAGACCTGCCGTGGCGCCGCCACCGGCGCCCAGCGCCTCAAACGCCTGCACGTACTGGCTGATCCGGGCGGCCAACTCGCCTCCGGTCAGTGTCGTGTCGCCAAGGTGGAGCACCGGACGGTCCCGGTGACGTTTGAGCGCACCGATCAGCAGGTGGCCGGAGTGGACGGGATGGCGCAGAAGTTCGTCGCTCATGACAGCCAACACTAGAACGCGTTGCAGTTGAGTCAGCAAGGCCCTACGCGAAAGGGATCGTGCACGAATTTGTGGCGAACACTTGCACAGCGCACGCCTCGTAGGCAGGCTCGCTAACGACGACAGGAGATCCGAAATGACCCACGCCGCACCGGAGCCGCGTTTCCTCGATGACCGCCTGACCTACTGGGCGCAGACCAAACCGGACGAGGAGGCCCTGACCTACCTTGACCGCACCTGGACGTGGTCACAGTGGAACGACAGGGTGCGCCGGCTGGCGGGGGCGCTGATCGAGCTCGGCGTGAAACGCGGTGACATCGTGGCGTTCCTGGACAAGAACCATCCGGCGTGCGTCGAGCTGACGATGGCGGCGGCGTCGCTGGGCGCTGCAACGGCCATCGTCAACTTCCGGCTCGCCGGCGACGAACTGGAGTACGTCCTCAACGACTGCGGCGCCAAGATATTGGTGGTCGGAGAAGAACTGCGGCCTACCATCGACGCGATCGCCGATCGACTGACCGCGCATCCCCGGCTGATCACCGTCACACCCCAGGGCGGAGACGGTGACGAATACGAGGCGCTGCTGACCGCAGCAACCCCCGCTCCTCGCGGCGCCGACGGCGACCCGGAGGACGTCGCCGTGGTGATGTACTCCTCCGGTACCACGGGCCGTCCCAAGGGGGTGGCGCTGACGCACGGCAACCTGGTCGCGCACACATTGAACGCCAGTCAAGGGCTCGAGTTCGACGAAGGCGACAAGAATCTGGTGGCGATGCCGCTGTTCCACGTGGGCGGTACGTCCTACATTCAGTTCGGCATCCACCAGGGCGTGCCCACGGTGTTGACGCGCGAGGCCGACGGTATTTCCCTGGCCGGCGGCATCCTTAAAGGCGCCAATCGGACGTTTCTGGTGCCCGCGGTCCTGGCGAAGGTGCTGGAGGCCGGTCCCGACGCGGTCAAGCTGTTCGGCACGCTCAAGACATACATCTACGGCGCGTCGCCGATGCCGTTGCCGCTGCTGCGTGCTGCGGTAGAGGCTTGGCCCACAACGGATTTCGTCCAGGCCTACGGGTTGACCGAAGTGTGCGGAGTGGTCACGCGCCTGATGCCGCCCGAGCATCGCGATCCCGATCACCCCGAGCGTCTCATCAGCGCAGGCACATTGGTTCCCAACACCGAGTTGCGGGTGGTCGACCCCAACACGCTCGAAGACGTGCCGACCAATTCTCAGGGTGAACTGTGGTTCCGCACACCGCAGTTGATGAAGGAGTATCTGAACCGGGTGGAGGCGACCGCCGAAGCGATCACCGAGGACCGCTGGTTCCGCACCGGTGACATCGGACGGATCGACGAGCACGGCTACGTGTTCATCGAGGACCGGCTCAAGGACATGATCATCTCCGGCGGAGAGAACATCTACTCCCTCGAAGTGGAGCGGGTGCTCGCCGAACATCCCGCGGTGACCGAGGTCGCCGTGTTCGGTATCCCCGACGAGAAGTGGGGCGAAACGGTCAAGGCCGTGGTCTCGCTGGAGTCCGAGGCCACCGCCGAGGAGCTGATCGCCTGGTGCCGTGACCACCTCGCCGCCTACAAGTGCCCGCGCAGCGTCGACGTGCTCGACGAGCTGCCCCGCAACCCCACCGGAAAGGTGTTGAAGAAGGATCTGCGACAGCCGTACTGGGAGGGCCGCGACCGGGCCACGGTGTGACCCGGGGTCGAGACGAGAGTCCCTCGCCGAGAGGTTTCACGACGTCGGGGTGGCCGGCGCCCGCTGAGCTGCTCGTGCGTATGCACGTCGTCGCGCTACCGATGCGGGTTCGCTTTCGCGGCATCACCGAGCGCGAGGTCGCGCTTATCGACGGGCCCGCGGGCTGGGGCGAGTTCGGGCCCTTTCCCGAATACGGTCCGGCCGAAGCCGCGCACTGGCTGGCCTCGGGCATCGAATCCGCCTACCGGGGAATGCCGGCCCCGGTTCGTGATCGCGTCGAGGTCAATGCCACCGTGCCCGCGGTGCCGGCCAGGCAGGTGCCCGAGGTGCTGGCCCGCTTCCCCGGGGCACGAACCGCCAAGGTCAAGGTCGCCGAACCCGGCCAGAGTCTTGCCGACGACGTCGCACGGGTGAACGCGGTACGCGCGTCGATTCCGGCCGTTCGGGTCGACGCCAACGGCGGCTGGAGTGTGGAAGAGGCGGTGACGGCGGTCGCGGCGCTGGGTGCCGACGGACCGTTGGAGTACGTCGAACAGCCCTGTGCCACCGTCGCCGAACTCGCCGAGGTGCGGCGCCGCATCACGGTGCCGGTGGCCGCCGACGAGAGCATCCGCAGAGCCGACGACCCGCTGCACGTGGTGGCCGCCGGCGGCGCCGACATCGCGGTGCTCAAAGTTGCTCCGCTGGGCGGCATTTCGGCCCTGCTGCGAATCTCGCGGCAGATCGGCGTCCCGGTGGTGGTGTCCAGCGCGCTGGACACCGCGGTGGGCATCTCGGCCGGATTGCACGCCGCCGGCGCGCTGCCGCACCTCGGCCACGCCTGTGGGCTGGCCACCGGCGGCTTCTTCGTCGAAGACGTGATCGAGCCGGTCATGCCGGTGGACGGCTGTCTATCGGTGCGATCGTGTGTACCCGACCCGGGGCGGCTCGCCGCCCTTCGTGCCCCGGGGAAGCGACGGGACTGGTGGATCCGCCGGGTGCGGGACTGCTACGCGGTGATGTCGCGGTGACGGGTTACAGCCGGTTGTAGACGCCGACGTGTTCGTGGCGCGACGATGTGACCATGCAGATCGCAATCGTCGTATACCCGGGCTTCACGGCACTGGACTTCATTGGCCCCTACGAGGTACTGCGGTGGCTGCCCGACGCCGAGGTCCGCTTCGTGTGGCACGAGCCCGGGCCGGTCGTCGCGGACTCCGGCGTGCTCGTTATCGGGGCTACGCACTCATTCGCCGAAACGCCGGCACCGGACCTGATCCTGATTCCCGGCGGATTCTCCACCATGGAACACGCGCGCGACGAGCGAGCGCTGGAGTGGGTGCGCACCGCACACCGGACGGCGGCGTGGACGACGTCGGTGTGCTCCGGGTCGGTCATCCTGGCCGCCGCCGGGCTGCTGAACGGCAAACGCGCCACCTCCCATTGGGCGGCGCTTGCGATGCTCAAGACGTTGGGCGTCGATGCGGTCGGTGATGAGCGGATCGTCGTCGCGGAAGGCGACGGTCCGACGATCGTCACCGCTGCCGGGGTGTCGGCGGGTATTGACCTCGGGTTGTGGCTGGCCGGGCAGATCGCCGGCCCGGGCCGGGCCAAGGCGATCCAGCTGTCGATGGAATACGATCCGCAGCCGCCGTTCGACTCGGGGCACATGTCGAAGGCTTCCCCGGCCACCAAGGCCGCGGCCACCGCCTTGATGGGCAAGGAAATGGCCAGGCCTGCCCAGATCAAGGCGATGTCGGCACTGGTGTGGAACCGGGCCACCGACGTGGCGGCCCGGAAGCGGCTCAAGCGGCGTCGAGTACCGTCGCACAAGTGATCAGCCTGGCCTACGACGTCCGCGGTACGGGGGAGCCGGTGTTGTTGATCGCCGGACGAGGCGGGGTGGGTCGAACCTGGCACCTTCACCAGGTCCCGGCGCTGTTGGAAGCCGGGTACCGGACCATCACCTTCGACAACCGCGGTGTCGGCGCCACGGAGAACGCCGGAGGGTTCACCACGGCCACCATGGTCGGTGACACCGCGGCACTGATCGAAGAACTGGTGGACGGCCCGGTGCGGATCGTGGGCGTGTCGATGGGGGCCTACATCGCTCAGGAACTGATGCTGGTCAGGCCCGATCTCGTCAGTCAGGCGGTGCTGATGGCCACCCGCGGCCGCCACGACCGCGCACGTGCCTTCTTCGCCGACGCCGATCGCGCCCTGCTCGACTCCGGTGTTTCGCCTCCGGTCCTCTACGACGTGAAAATCCGCGCGGTGGAAAGCTTCTCGCCGAAGACGCTCAACAACGACCGGGTCGTGGGGGACTGGCTCGACATGTTCACGATGTTTCCGATCAAGCCCACCGCGGGCTTGCGCGCACAGCTCGACGTGGCTCCGGAGGGGAACCGACTACCGGCGTACCGGGCGATCACCGCTCCCGTGCTGGTGATCGGTTTCGCCGACGACTTGGTGCTGCCGCCCCATCTGGGCGCCGAGGTCGCCGCGGCGATCCCCAACGGCCGCTACCTCGAGATTCCCGACACCGGCCACCTGGGGTTCGTGGAGGCGCCGGATACGGTCAACGCCGCGATCCTGAAGTTCTTCGCCGGTGCCCGGGTGTGACAGGGTGAATCGGTGAACGGATCGACGGTGCAGGCCGGCATCGTCGTCGACGAACTGATTCGCGGCGGCGTCGCCGACGTCGTGCTGTGCCCCGGTTCGCGTAACGCCCCACTGGCCTTCGCGCTCTCGGACGCTGCGCGGGCCGGTCGCGTCCGGCTGCACGTGCGCATCGACGAGCGCACTGCCGGTTACCTGGCGATCGGCTTGGCGGTGGGCGGCGGCGCGCCCGTGTGCATCGCGATGACGTCGGGCACCGCCGTCGCCAATCTGGGACCCGCCGTCGTCGAGGCCAACTACGCGCGGGTCCCACTTGTCGTGCTGTCCGCCAACCGGCCCTACGAGCTGCTCGGCACCGGCGCCAACCAGACCATGGAGCAACTCGGCTACTTCGGCAGCCAGGTCCGCGCGACCATCAGCCTCGGCCTCGCGCCGGAACGGCCTGCCGGGGGTCACAGCGAACTGACGACGCTCAACGCACAGTGGCGCTCGGCGACATGTCGCGCGTTGGCGGCGGCCACCGGTGCCCGCACCGCCAACGCCGGGCCCGTGCAGTTCGACATCCCGCTGCGCGAACCCCTGGTACCCGACCGCGACGAGGCGCCGACACCCTCCGGCCGGCCGGACGGGCGGCCGTGGACCTTCACCCCGCCGGTGACATTCGACCAGCCGCTGGACATCGACCTCACCCGCAACACCATCGCCATCGCGGGCCACGGTGCAGGCATCCACCCCAACCTGGCCGACGTGCCCACCGTCGCCGAGCCGACCGCGCCCGCGCCCGCCAATCCGCTGCATCCGCTGGCGCTGCTGGCGCTGCGGCCCGAGCAGGTCATCATGATGGGCCGGCCCACGCTGCACCGCCCGGTGTCGGCCCTGCTGGCCGACTCGTCGGTGCCGGTCTTCGTCCTGACCACCGGACCGCGCTGGCCCGACGTGTCGGGAAACTCGCAGGCCACCGGGACCCGGGCGGTGACCACCGGGCAGCCCGACCCGGCGTGGCTGCGCCGCTGTCGCGAGGTCCACCGGCACGCGGTCGACGCGGTGCGAACTCAGCTCGCGGCGCACCCGTTGATCACCGGACTGCATGTCGCCGAGGCGGTGGCCGCCGCGATGCGGCCCGGCGACCAACTCGTCCTCGGGGCGTCCAACCCGGTTCGCGACGTCGCCCTCGCCGGCCTGGACCCGCGGGGGATCGCGGTGCGGTCCAACCGCGGCGTCGCCGGCATTGACGGCACGGTGTCGACGGTGATCGGTGCGGCGCTCGCGCACGACCGGTTGTCCGGCGGGCGCACGGTGGGGTTGATCGGGGACCTCACATTCGTTCATGACGCGTCCGGCCTGCTGATCGGACCGACCGAACCGGAGCCCCGGCAGCTGACGATCGTGGTGTGCAACGACAACGGCGGCGGGATCTTCGAGCTTCTCGAGCAGGGCGATCCGAGATTCGCCGATGTGTCCTGCCGGGTGTTCGGTACCCCCCATGACATCGACGTCGGCGCGCTGTGCCGCGCCTACCACGTCGAGAGCGTTTCGGTCGAGCTCGACGCGCTGGGGGCAACGCTGGACGAGCCGTATGCGGGGATGCGGGTCGTCGAGGTCAAAACCGACCGCTCATCGCTGCGCCGGCTGCACGCGTCGATCCGGGCGGCCCTCTAGTGGCGTCGCCCGACGACGTACTGAAGGTCTTGTGGCGCACCGTGATTGACGGTTCCGGTGGCAGGGATTCGCACACCCGGACGGTCAGGTCGATCCGGTGGGCGCGTGTCGCGGTGCTCATTATGGCGTCGGTGATGACGATGGCATCGGTGCTACTGGTAGCCGGGGCGTGGCGCAACGACCTTGCCATCCAACGCAATATGGGCGTGGCCGCCGCCGAGGTGCTCAGCGCCGGGCCGCGGCGTTCCACGATCGAGTTCGTCACCCCCGACCGGATCACCTACCGGCCCGAACTCGGGGTGCTCTACCCGTCCGAATTGGACACCGGTATGCGCATCTACGTCGAGTACGACAAGACCAATCCCAACCTTGTCCGGGTGCAGGACCGCAACGCCTCGCTGGCGATCATCCCGGCCGGCTCCGTGGCGGTGGTCAGCTGGATCGGCGCCGCGGTGGCGCTGTTCGCGCTGGCAATGCTGGAAAGGTCGCTCACCGCCCGAAGGCCTGCGGCGCGGCTTACGACCGGCGCGTCAGCAGATTGAGCCAATCGCGGTCGGAGATGTCCACGACCTCTTTGAGGTTGAGGTCGTAAATCGTGGGTGTACCGGCCGATCCATTGCTGATGTCGTCGAGGGTCGCGCCGTTGGCCTCATCCATCGCGACGGTGTCCACACCGGCCGTGCCCGCACTGATCTTGTTCACGACGTCGGAACTCAGGCCGCTCTCGCGTGCGAGGTCGGCCAGATCCTCATCGGTGTACCAATCGTCCCAGGAGAGTTCCTGGTTGGCCCACAGGTCCTCGACGAACGACTGGAACGTGGCCGCCGTGGTGCTCGGGGCGGCGGCCAGGAACAGCGCATTCGCTACCGCCGCCGAGTAGTCGGTGTCGTATTCGTCGTCGAGGAACGTCAGTGGACGGTAGACGACCGTCACTAGCCCGGTTAGGACATGGCTCTTGATGTCCTCGCCGTACGCCGCCTGAAATTCCGCGCAGTGTTCGCACTGGGGTTCGGTGAAGATCGCCAACTGAACGGGTGTATCGGAGTAGCCGACGACGATGCCGTGGCCGTCCTCGCTCAGCTTCACCCCGGGCGGATCGGGGGCTTGCGCAACGCCGGCAACCTCCTTCGTGCACCCGGTCAGTGCCAGTGCGAGCGCGGCCAAGACCGCGCCCGTCGTCCGCCAGTAGTGCATTGCAGCAACCTACCTCCGAGATCGGCTCCGCCGTGCGATCTCTGTCCGATGTGACGCTCCGGGGTGCGCCCGCAGTTCGGCGGAGCCGCCTGCGGTTTCCGGCCAGCCGACGTGGTCGGTAGCGTCGTTGCGGTGAGCCGCGCGAGCCTCGACAAAGATCCCCATCAGGTGGCATCGATGTTCGATGCCGTCGCACGCCGCTACGACGTCACCAACACGGTGCTGTCGCTCGGGCGGGACCGGTCCTGGAGGCGTGCCACGCGCCGGGCGCTGCGCGCTGTCCCCGGCGATGCGGTTCTGGATCTGGCTGCCGGTACCGCGGTGTCGACCGTCGAGCTGGCCAAGTCCGGGGCGTGGTGTGTGGCCTGCGATTTCTCGGTGGGAATGCTCAAGGCCGGTGCCCGGCGCAACGTCCCCAAAGTGGCGGGCGACGCGACCCGGCTTCCGTTCGGCAACTCCGTGTTCGACGCGGTGACGATCAGCTTCGGGCTTCGCAACGTCGTCGATCCCGTCGCTGGGCTCCGGGAACTGGCGCGGGTCGCCAAACCCGGTGGGCGGCTTGTGGTCTGCGAGTTCTCGACGCCCACGGTGCCGGTGCTCTCGACGGTCTACAAGGAGTACCTCATGTCGGCGTTGCCCAAGATCGCGCGCGTGGTGTCCAGCGATGCCGAATCCTACGAGTACCTGGCCGAGTCGATCAGGGCCTGGCCCGACCAGCCCGCGCTGGGCCGAGTCATCGCCGAGGCCGGTTGGTCGGCGGTGCGCTGGCGCAACCTCACGGGCGGCATCGTCGCCCTGCATGCGGCGACCAAGCCCTGACCGCAGTGGTCGTTCCTCGCTGTCTGGGCTATCTTGGCTATCTGGTCGCGGACGCAGTCGTGCTGGCTGACGCTGATGATCGTCCCGGCGGCATTGCCCACGCCAGGTTGAGGCGGTCATCATCGAAGCGCGTAAGTACCGACTTTCCGGCAGCGCCGGGGTGGATCGCTCAGCTGAACGGCTTGCGACGGTCGACCAGGCGCGACCCCGCGCCGGCCGTGCGCCATATTCGCGCGGTCCAGTCGAGATCATCGTCGGTGACCAGATTGCCCATCACGCGAACGGCGATCCCCATGAGAGCCGTCGAGCGCATTGCCAGTCGGCCGGCCACCGGCAGGAAGCGGGGCACGGTCAACAGCAGCGCCAACCGTCTGGCCACCGAGAAACTCCGGCTGTAGTGCGATTGCAGGACTTCGGGCCAGATGCGCGAGAGGTCGTCGCGGCCGAGCAGCTCGGCGGCCAGCCGGCCCGATTCAAGCCCGTAGTCGATTCCCTCGCCGTTGAGCGGGTTGATGCATGCCGCCGCGTCGCCGATCAGCATCCAGTTCGGCCCGGCTATCCCCGACACAGCTCCTCCCATCGGCAGTAGCGCCGAGGCGATCGCCCGCGGTCGGCCTTCGAAGCCCCAGTCCTCGCGCTTGAGGTCGGTGTAGTGGGTCATCAGGGGTCGCAGCGCGATGTCGGCGGGCCGCTTCGCGGTGGCCAGCGCGCCGACACCGATGTTCACCTCGCCGTTGCCCAGTGGGAAGATCCAGCCGTAGCCGGGCAGTACCGTCCCGTCCGCCGAGCGAAGTTCGAGGTCCGAGGAAATCCACGGCTCGTCCGCCCGCGGGGATCGCAGATAGCCGCGGGCAGCCACACCGTAGACGGTTTCCTGATGCCACTTGCGTCCCAGCACCCGGCCGAGCGTTGAGCGGGCGCCGTCGGCGACGATCAGCGACCGGCACGCCACGACGGTGCCGTCCGCGAGCACCACCGAAGAGGCCCGGCCCGCCGAATCATGTTCGACATCAACGGCTTTGACTCCCAGCATCATCTTGACCCCGGCCGCCTCGGCGACCTCGCGGATTCGGTCGTCGAGTTCGGTGCGCGGCACCGCGGAACCCCGCGCGGGAAACGACGGACCCGGCCAGTCGACCTGCACGGAGGAACCGAACCCGCTCATCCGCAGGCCCGCATGGCTGATGTGTTCGTCGAGCCACGGGCCCAGGTCCAGCAACCGCAGCTCGGAAACGGCCCGTGGAGTCAGGCCGTCGCCGCATGTCTTGTCGCGGGGGAATGCCGCCGAATCGATGAGGAGCACGTCGTATCCGCGCCGGGAAGCCCAGGCCGCGGCGGCCGACCCCGCCGGGCCCGCGCCGACGACGACGACAGCGGCGGCGATTGTGCTGGCGAGCCGGGGATCCATGAGCGCAAGTATGTTGGACGGATGAAAACGCCGCGGAGCGTGGTCGCAGGTGTGGACTTCGGCGACCCCGAATTCGCGCAGCACATCAGGGCCGGCGTCGACCGCATCGAGCAGATGATGGAGGAGGAGTTGGGCCGTGCCGACGAGCTCATGTCAGAGGCGGTCAAGCATCTTTTCATGGCTGGGGGAAAGCGATTTCGCCCTTTGTTCACGGTGCTCGCGGCATCGCTGGGACCCGACCCGGATTCATGGCAGGTCACCGTGGCCGGTGCCGTCGTCGAGATGGTCCACCTAGCGACGCTCTACCACGACGACGTGATGGACGAGGCTCAGGTGCGTCGGGGCGCCTCCAGCGCCAACGCGCGATGGGACAACAACATCGCGATCCTGGCCGGCGACTATCTGTTCGCGACCGCCTCACGGCTGGTGTCGCGGTTGGGGCCGGACGCGGTGCGGATGATCGCCGATACCTTCGCCCAGCTCGTCACCGGGCAGATGCGTGAAACGCGTGGAGTGTTCGACGGCATCGACGAGATCGACCACTACCTGAAGGTGGTCTACGAGAAGACCGCCTGCCTGATCGCCACGTCGGGGAGTTTCGGTGCCACGTTCTCCGGTGCCGGGGCCGACCAGGTCGAACGCCTGGGACGGCTGGGCGCAATCGTCGGGACGGCATTCCAGATTTCCGACGACATCATCGACATCGACAGCGAACCCGACGAGTCCGGCAAGTTGCCGGGTACCGACCTGCGCGAAGGGGTTCACACGTTGCCGGTGCTGTATGCGCTGCAGGAGAGCGGCCCGAACGCCGACCGGCTGCGCTCGTTGCTCGCCGGTCCGCTCGACGACGACGACATTGCGGAGGCACTGGCGCTACTGCGCGCCTCGGGCGGTATCGAAAAGGCCAAGGCAACCGTTCGCGACTATGCCGACCGGGCCGGCGTCGAGCTGGCCGGGCTGCCTGATGGGCCGGGACGGCGTGCGCTGGCTTCGCTTGTCGACTACACGGTCGGTCGCCACGGTTGACGGCCGGTTGACGG
>CAZEHT010000002.1:2205-4909 GCA_964511995.1 uncultured Mycobacterium sp. | reverse complement strand
CGGTAATCGGAACTCAATGCGACGTCGTTGACGTTTAATCAGCTGACACCCTCAATTCCTAAACCGGGAGGATGCTGATGACGTGGCACCCAACGCGCAACACGCTGAAGACCTTCGTGTTGCTGGTTGGCATGTCGACGCTGATCGTATTCATCGGTGCGTTATTCACGAATGCGACGGGTTCTCGCGCTTACCTGTGGATCTCTTTGGTAATTGCCCTCGGTACGAATGCCTATACCTACTTCAACAGCGACAAGCTCGCGTTGCGAGCCATGCAAGCCCAACCCATCACCGAAGTGCAGGCGCCCGAGATCTACCGGATCGTCCGGGAACTGGCCACCACCGCGCACCAGCCGATGCCCCGGCTCTACATCTCCGACACCGCCAACCCGAATGCATTTGCCACCGGCCGTAATCCGCGCAATGCCGCGGTCTGTGTGACCACCGGGATTTTGAACATCCTCAACGAGCGGGAATTGCGCGCGGTGCTGGGGCATGAGTTGTCGCATGTCTACAATCGCGACATTCTCATCTCTTGTGTGGCGGGTGCGATGGCGTCGGTGATCACCGCGCTCGCCAGCATGGCGATGTTCGCCGGGATGTCCAGCCGTGGACGCCAAGGTGTCAACCCGCTCGCGCTGTTGCTGGTGTCCCTGCTGGGGCCGATCGCCGCGACCGTCGTGCGGCTGGCGGTCTCGCGGTCCCGGGAGTATCAGGCAGATCAGTCGGGCGCCGAACTCTCCGGCGATCCATTGGCTCTGGCGTCGGCGCTGCGGAAGATTTCGGGCGGCGTCGAGCAGGCTCCGCTTCCTCCGACACCGAAGCTGGCCGATCAGGCCCATCTGATGATCGCCAGCCCGTTCCGGGCGGGTGATCGGATCGGAAAGCTGTTCTCGACGCATCCGCCGATTCCGGATCGCATTCGCCGGCTCGAGGATATGGCCGGCCGGGGGCCCGGCCGGTAACGATCTGCGGGTCGTCGAACGACTCCGTAGTGTGAGCAGTGTGCTGAGCAGAGTTCTGACGGGGGCTGCCGCTGTCGCGGCCCTCTGTGCGGCCCCGGGTGTGGCCAGTGCCGATCCGACGCCTCCCCCCGGTCCTCCGCCCCCGCCCAATATCAACGGGTTCGTTCCGGTGTCTCCGGTGGATTTCGCCGTCGGCGAGGGGGTGTACGCGTTCGCCGGCCCCGACGGTGTCACCTGTGTGATGAGCAAAGTGAGCCGTAGCTATGGCTGCAGCGGCGCGCTGCCCGGCGCGCCCGGCGGTGCGAACGTCCTGACAGGCGGGGCCTTCGGTGAGCCGGGATTCTCGGTTGCCGACCGCCCGCTCTATCTGTTCGACCATCCCCTCAACGCGATCAAGCCGAATACCCGAATCAGCATGGGGACCATCAGCTGCGGCACCGACGGCGGCGGCGCGGTTATCTGTGTCAACAGCTTCGATCAGACCGGGTTCTTCGTCGGTCCGGCCGGTACCCACACATTCGGTGCCGCCAACCCGCTGCTGGAGCGGCCGGAGGGTCGCAACCCGTATTTCAACTGAGGTTCTGCAACTTCTAGAACCCCGAGCCTTCCACCTCGTGGCCAGGCTTTTCGGCGCCCAGGCCCCGGTACGCCTGCTCGACGGTGGAGCCGTGGTTGATCACCGCGTCGACCTCGCGGGCGATCGGCATGTTCAGGTCGTACTTGTGGGCGAATTCCATGACCACGCTGGAGGCCTTGACGCCTTCGGCGACCTGGTTCATCGACGCGATGATCTCGGCGATCGGCTTGCCCGCGCCGAGCTGTTCGCCGACGTGGCGATTGCGGCTGCGCTTGCTGGTGCAGGTCACCATCAGATCGCCTATGCCGGCCAGACCGGCGAAGGTGTCGCGGTGACCGCCCATCGCTTCGCCCAGCCTGGACATCTCCCGAACCGCGCGCGCCATCACCAAGGCGCGGGTGTTCTCGCCGATGCCTATCGAATAGCCCATGCCGACGGCGATCGCGTAGACGTTCTTCAGCGCGCCGGCCATCTCGACGCCGACCACGTCATCGGTGTTATAGGTACGGAAGAGCCTGGTCCGGAACAGCTTGGCCAGATCCGCGGCCATACTCTGGTCGGGCATAGCCAGCACCGCCGCCGCGGCGTACCCCTCGGCGACCTCTTTGGCTATGTTGGGTCCGGCGAGGATTCCCGCGGGATGGCCGGGCATCACCTCTTCGACGATCTGACTCATCCGCAGGTTGGTGTCCTGTTCGAGGCCTTTGACCAGCGACACCACCGGCACCCACGGGCGCAGCTCCGCGGCCAGTTCGTTGAGGACGCTGCGGAAGCCGTGCGACGGCACCCCCATGACGATGACGTCGGCGCAGTTGGCGGCCTCGGCGAAATCGGTGGTGGCCCGCAGTGATTCGGGCAGCACAACGTCGTCGCCGAGGTATTCGCTGTTGCGGTGATTCTTGTTGATGTCCTCGGCGGTCTCGGGTGAGCGCACCCACTGCAGTGTGGGACCGCGGCGGGCGCAGATCGATGCGACGGTGGTGCCCCACGAGCCGCCGCCGAGCACGACGACCTTCGGTTGGCGAAGTTGAGGAGACATGCTGACAGCGTATTGCCGCGACGCCGTCGCTTTCGCTGGTTGGTCAAACCGCGCGAACCGGTTCTCGTCGACGCGGAGTCGCGTGCCGTTGTCAGTCTCCGGCCGCCGAGGCGGGGGTGGGAG
>CAZEHT010000002.1:0-2105 GCA_964511995.1 uncultured Mycobacterium sp. | reverse complement strand
GTGGCGCGGTGCCGATCGTCTCGCGCTGTCACCGGCGCGGCCGAAGACCATCTGTTCGCCGATGCGGTCGAAGCGGTGGTCGATGGCGTCCGCGAAATAGTTCTGCCGGACATTCCACGGCCGCTCGGTGCCGGACTTCGGCAGCGCGTGCGGCGAGCGCAGCACATAACCGGCGTGGATGTCCCACGACAACTTCTCCCGCATCGGCTCGCCGCTGTGCGGGTAGGCATGGGTGTATCCATGAGAATTCATGTGGGAGAGCAGCTTGGCGACCCGCCTGGCGGTCATGTCGGCCCGCAGCGTCCACGACGCGTTGGTATAGCCCACACACCATGCCAGGTTGGGCACGTCCTCCAGCAGGTGCGCCTTGTAGACGAACCGATCCTGTGGCTTGATCTCGTGGCCGTCGAGGCTGATGGTGGCGCCGCCGAATGCCTGCAGTTGCAGACCGGTGGCGGTGACGATGATGTCGGCGTCGAGGTGCTCTCCGGATTGCAGCGCGATGCCCGTCGGGTCGACATGATCGATGTCGCCGGTGACGATCTCAGCGCGGCCGTCGCTGATCGCGGTGAACAGGTCGGCGTCGGCGTCCAGGCATATCCGCTGGTCCCACGGGTCATAGCGCGGATGGAAGTGGACATCGACCGGGTAGCCGGCGGGCAGGTTGGCGATTGCCTTGCGGCGGATCATCCCCTTGGCGACCGTTGGCAGCTTTCGGCACAAGAACCAGACGTACCCCTCCACGATCGCGTTCTGGACCCGCGCGAGCTGGTGAGAAGTCTTTTGCGGCAGCACTTTCCGGGTGGTTTCTGTTATCCGACTGATCCGCGGACCCGGGCTGACGTAGGTCGGAGAGCGCTGCAGCATGGTGACTTTGCCGGCGGTGCGGGCCAGTGCCGGCACGAGGGTGACCGCGGTGGCGCCGCTGCCGATCACCACGACGTTCTTGCCGGAGTAGTCGAGGGCTTCGGGCCACGACTGCGGGTGCACGAGCGTGCCCTGGAATTGCTCGATGCCCGGAAATTCGGGAGTGTAGCCCTGGTCGTAGTTGTAGTAGCCGCTGCCGAAGAACACGAACCGGGCGCGATACATCTGCCGGCCGCCGTCGTGATCGACATGGACCGTCCAGGTGTCGGTGGTCGAGTCCCAGTCCGCGGCGCGTACGTGGCTGCCGAACCGGATGCTCCTGTCGATGCCATGCTCGTGTGCGGCCGCCTTGAGGTATTCGCGGATGTCGCCACCGTCGGCCACGCCCTCTTTCCGGGTCCACGGCGCCCACGGGAAGCTCAGCGTGAAGATGCTGCTGTCACTGCGAACACCGGGGTATCGGAACAGGTCCCAGGTGCCGCCGATCTGGCTGCGACGCTCCAGGATGACGTAGCTCAGGCCGGGGTTGCGCTCGGCGATGCGGTGGGCGGCTCCGATCCCGGAGATACCTGCGCCGACGATGACGACGTCGAAGAACCCGGCGGCGGTGCTGGGCGCGTTGTTCCCGGCGGCCGTCGGGGTCACCGGCTGACCGCGTGAGTCGCGGGAGTGTCATTCGTCACAGACCCACCATAAGCACCCGCCGCGCGGCGTGGGCGAGAGCGACACCTACCGGTAGTTGACGAACTGCAGTGCCACGTCGAGGTCTGAGCCCTTCAGCAGGGCGATGACGGCCTGCAGGTCGTCGCGCTTCTTCGAGCTGACCCGGATCTCATCGCCCTGGATCTGAGTCTTGACGCCCTTGGGTCCTTCGTCGCGGATGATCTTGGTGATCTTCTTGGCGTGCTCGGTGTCGATTCCCTGCTTGAGGTTTCCGCTCACCTTGTAGGTCTTGCCGCTCGCCTGCGGTTCTCCGGCGTCGAACGCTTTCATGGAAATGTCGCGGCGCACCAGCTTCTCCTTGAACACGTCGATGGCGGCCTTGAGGCGCTCCTCGGTCGAGCTGACCAGCTCGATGCTCGATTCGCCCTTCCAGGCGATGGTCGTGTCGGTGCCGCGGAAGTCGAAGCGCGTGGCCAGTTCCTTGGCCGCCTGGTTGAGTGCGTTGTCGACCTCCTGGCGATCGACCTTGCTCACGACGTCGAACGATGAATCCGCCATCAACCATCTCCTTCGGT
>CAZEHT010000001.1:29325-125959 GCA_964511995.1 uncultured Mycobacterium sp. | reverse complement strand
TGATAGGCCGCTATCAGGAAGCGCGCGGGGCCGGCGAGGACCGGGAATCGGCGTATTACACCATGTACGGCGGCACGGCCCATGTGGTGCTGGGCTCGGGTCTGACCATCGCCGGTGCGACGTTCTGCCTGAGTTTCACCCGGCTTCCCTACTTCCAGTCCCTGGGTGTGCCCCTGGCGATCGGCATGATCATCGTCGTCTTTGCCGCGCTGACCATTGGTCCCGCGGTGATCACCGTGGCGAGCCGGTTCGGCAAGGTGCTCGAGCCCAAGCGCGCGGCGAGGGTCCGGCTCTGGCGCAAGATCGGAGCCGCCATCGTCCGGTGGCCCGGCCCGATCCTGATCGGCGCAGTGGCGCTGGCTTTGATCGGTTTGCTGGCACTGCCCGGGTACCGGACCAACTACGACGACCGCAGCTACATGCCTGCCGACCTGCCGGCCAACGAGGGCTTTGCGGCCGCCGACCGCCATTTCTCGCAGGCCCGGATGAACCCCGAAGTGCTGATGGTCGAAAGCGACCACGACATGCGCAATTCGGCCGACTTCCTGGTAATCAACAAGATCGCCAAGGCAATCTTTGCCGTCGAGGGGATCTCCCGGGTGCAGGCCATCACCCGGCCGGACGGCAAACCCATCCAACACACCTCGATCCCATTCCTGATCGGCATGCAGGGCACCAGCGCGCAACTGACCCAGAAGTACAACCAGGACCTCACCGCCAAAACGAGGCAACAGGCCGAAGACATGCAGACCACCATCGACCAGATGCAGCGGATGGCCAGTCTCACCCAGCAAATGGCCGACGTGACCCACGACATGGTCGCCCAGATGAGAGGGATGGTCGTCGACATCGAGCAGTTGCGGGACGGGATCGCCAATTTCGACGACTTCTTCCGCCCGATCCGCAACTACTTCTACTGGGAACCGCACTGCTACAACATCCCGGTCTGCTCGTCCATCCGGTCGGTGTTCGACACCCTCGACGGCGTCGACACCATGACTGACACCATCAAGAACTTGTTGCCGCTCATGGAGCGCTTGGATGCGCTGATGCCGGAGTTGACGGCGATGATGCCCGAGATGATTCAGACCATGAAGAACATGAAAGCCATGATGCTGGGCATGTATTCGACCCAGAAAGGTATGCAGGACCAGCAGGCCGCGATGCAGGCGGACGCGGCGGCCATGGGCGAGGCGTTCGACGCCTCGTGGAACGACGACTCGTTCTATCTACCTCCTGAGGTGTTCGACAACCCCGACTTCAAACGCGGCATAAAGCAGTTCTTGTCGCCGGACGGGCACGCGGTGCGGTTCATCATCAGCCACACTGGCGATCCACTGTCCCCCGAGGGCATCTCGAGGATCGACAAGATCGAGACGGCCGCCGTCGAAGCCATCAAGGGCACCCCGCTGGAAGGATCCACGATCTACCTCGGCGGTAGTGCGGCGATGTTCAAGGACATGTCCGAGGGCAACACCTACGACTTGTTGATTGCCGGAATCGCCGCGCTGTGCCTGATTTTCATCATCATGCTGATCATCACCCGAAGCGTGGTCGCGGCCGGCGTCATCGTCGGAACGGTGGTGTTGTCGCTGGGCGCCTCGTTCGGCTTGTCGGTGCTGATCTGGCAACACATCATCGGGATCGACCTGCACTGGCTGGTGATGGCGATGGCGGTCATCATCCTGTTGGCCGTCGGCGCGGATTACAACCTGCTACTGGTGGCCCGGTTGAAAGAAGAGATCCACGCGGGAATCAACACCGGCATCATCCGGGCGATGGGCGGCAGCGGATCAGTGGTGACCGCCGCCGGCCTGGTGTTCGCCTTCACCATGATGTCATTTGCAGTCAGCCAACTGACCGTGATGGCGCAGGTCGGCACCACCATCGGCATGGGCCTGCTATTCGACACCCTGATCGTCCGATCCTTCATGACACCGTCGGTCGCGGCGCTGCTCGGCAAGTGGTTCTGGTGGCCGCAGATTGTCCGGCAACGGCCCAAGCCCGCACCGTGGCCGTCACCCCGGCCACGATGTCGGTGACCGCGGCGCGTCGAAGCCGGCAGCGGTGAAGGTGTGCGCGATCGATTCGACCGCTCGGTGCGGCAGCGATGAGTAGGCGCCGAACCGCATCGCACGCCGACACAACCGTCGGGCCACCAGCCCGCCCGCTCGCATAAGGCGCAAGCGCGGACGTTGGAAGATTCCATCCACAACGCCGCTTGGCCGAAGCCGAGGTCGCGAAGCGCGACGACGTGGACGACCAGCGTGCCGCCGAGGCCGTGTCCCCACGACCCGGGATGGACGTTGATCGAGTAGAGCTCGCCCGTGCCTGCTCCCCATCTTGGCCAGGCCGTACGACGCGAGCCCTGCCACGCCGTCAGTGGCGTCGGGCATCACGCCGCGGTAAGCCCATCAGCGCAACCACAAACCGATTCGGCGTAGCGCCTCGTCTATGTCGGATGTCGGTCCGGCGAAGGATACTCGCACGAAGGAGCCGCCCCGCGCGGTGTCGAAGTCGATTCCCGGCGCAATGGCTACACCGGTGTCGGCGAGCAGCTTCTCGCAGAAGGACAGCGAGTCGCCGGTGAAGTCGGAGACGTCGGCGTAGACGTAGAACGCACCGTCGGTGGGAGCCAGCCGTTCGATCCCGATGTTGCGCAAGCCGATCAGCAGGCGCTCGCGATTGGCGCCGTAGTGCGCCAGGTGCCCGTCGGCCTCGGCCAGCGATTCCGGTGTGAATGCGGCGACCGCCGCCCACTGGGACAGCACCGGCGGGCAGATGGTGAAATTGCCGGTCAGGCAGTCGACCGCGCGGCGCAGCGGCTCCGGCACCAGCAACCAGCCCAGCCGCCAGCCTGTCATTGCGAAATACTTCGAGAAGCTGTTGACTACCACGGCGTCACGCGAGGTCTTCCAGGCGCAACTGGTTGGCGGCGCACCGGGATAGACCAGTCCGTGGTAGACCTCGTCGCTGATCAAGCGCACGCCGGTCTCGGCGCACCACGACGCGATCGCGGCCAGCTCCTGAGGCGGGATCACCGTTCCGGTGGGGTTGGCCGGGCTCGCGACGACAACGCCGTCGGGCGGCGGATCGAGCTCGGCCAGCATCGCGGCGGTGGGCTGGAATCGGGTGTCCGGGCCGCACGGGATGTCGACGACCTGGCAGCCCAGCGCCGACAGGATGTTGCGGTAGCAGGGATAGCCCGGACTGGTGACGACGACGCGATCGCCAACGTCGAAGCAGGCCAAAAATGTCAGCAGGAAGCCGCCCGAAGAACCCGTGGTCAGCACGACGTCGTCGACGTCCACAGCCAGTCCGTGGCGGTGTGCGTAGGACGCGGCGATGACTTCTCGTAGCTCCGGTATGCCCAAAGCTACGGTGTAGCCGAGCTGGTCGCCGGCCAACGCGGTCGCAGCCGCGGCCCGGACGGGAGCGGGCGCGCCCACGCTGGGCTGGCCCGCGGACAGGTTGACGAGGTCGGCGTGAGTGCGCTGGCGTTGCGCCGCGGCCAACCAGACGTCCATGACGTAGAACGGCGGGACTCCCGCCCGCAGCGCAATCTTCACCCGTCGAGACTACGTCGGCAGTTAACCCGGTTCGCCGTCGACGGACGCTGCCAGCGCAACTTCTTCGAGGCGCCGCAGGTATTGCGCGGGCTGCCCGAACAGCTGCCCGCTGCCGTGGGCACGCTTGAAGTACAGCTGGATATCGTGCTCGGCAGTGATCGCGATACCACCGTGCATCTGGACCGCCTCGGCGGCGATATCGCGGAACGCCTCGGTCGCGGTGATGAACGCCAGCGCCGCCGAGGTGGCGGACGGATCGTTGACTGCTTCCTCGACCACGGCGCTCGCCACCTGCACCTTGACATACATGTCGGCCATCCGGTGTTTGAGGGCCTGGAAACTGCCGATCGGTCGGCCGAACTGCACGCGCTCCTTGCTGTATTCGACGGTCAGTTCCAGGCAGCGCGACGCCGCGCCGATCTGCTCGGCGGCCAGCAGCAGGGCCGCGGTGTCGGCCAGTCCGGGATCGGCACCGGTTCGCCGCGCGGACGAGCCCGCGCGAACGCGGGCCAGCCGGCGTGTCGGGTCCATCGTCACGATCGGTGTCGCGGTGAACTCCGTCCACCGGCTGACTGCGCCGTCCTGCACCGCGACGACGACGTCGGCGACGTCGCCGTTGAGCACGAAGTCGGGGTCGAACACCGTTGCGCCGATCGACTCCCCGGCGGCGAGGGCCTCCAGCGTGTCGGTGTCGGGTTCGTCGGCGGCCAGCAGCGCGAGTTCGGTCAGCGTGGTGCCCAGCAGCGGAGTGGGTACCAGGCCGCGTCCGAGTTCGGTGAACACCGCCGCGGCGTCAGCGAGTTCACCGCCTGCGCCGCCGGCGTCCTCGGGCACCACCAGTGCGGCCGCACCGACCTGCTCGCACAGCATCTGCCACAGTTTCTCGTCATAACCGCGCGGCGAATCCATCGCGGCCCGCACCGCTTCCGGATGCCCATGTTTGGCGACCAGGTCCCGGACGGTTTGGGTGAGCAGGGCTCGTTCTTGGTT
Organism: uncultured Mycobacterium sp.; assembly: GCA_964511995.1. Taxonomy (GTDB): domain Bacteria; phylum Actinomycetota; class Actinomycetes; order Mycobacteriales; family Mycobacteriaceae; genus Mycobacterium. The sequence goes on along the minus strand of CAZEHT010000001.1, from coordinate 121,400 downwards.
CTGGCCGGGCATCTAGAGCGCCTCCAATACGGCTCGGCGGTGCGCGGCCGGGTCACCCCAACCCGAGCGCAGCGCCTGGACCCGAAGTAACAGCAGGCCGAGGTCGTGTTCCTGGGTGAAACCGATCGCACCGTGTGTCTGCAGTGCCGACCGAGCCGCCAGCAGGGCGGCCTCGGCGGCGGCCACCTTGGCGGCGCTGACGTCGCGCCCGGCCGTTGCGCCAGCGGCCGATCCCGATGTGACCGCCGCGCCGTAGACCAGCGGACGCGCCAATTCAAGGGCGATGTGGACATCGGCTAGCTTGTGCTTGATGGCCTGGTAGGAGCCGATCACCCGGCCAAACTGGGTGCGCTGTTTGCCGTACTCCACCGAAGCGTCGAGCAGCGCCTGTCCCGCTCCCACCAGTTGGGCAGCTGTGGCGAGCACGCCGAGTTGGGCAGCCCGCCCGGTGTCGGCCGGCCACGGTGAACCGGTTGCCTCGACGTCGAACAGCTTTCGGCTGGGATCGACCGTATCGTGGCCCGCTCCGGCCGCCGCCTCGGCGGCCGTGCCGTCACCGGCGAGCAGAACCAGGCCGGCGAAGTCGGCGTTGACCGCACGCGGCTGCAGGGGAGGCGCCGCCACCGTCACGATCAGTTGGCCGGCGGCCAGGGCCGCCGCGCGCTCGCCAGCGCTTTCGCTGCCTTCGAGCAAAAACGGCGCCACAGCGACGGATTCGGTGACCGGTCCGGGAACGCACCAGTAGCCCATCCGCTCGCAGGCGACCGCCAGGTCGACCGGGTGAGCCCCCAGCCCGTCGTACTCCTCGGGGACCATCAGCGCGGTCACGCCGAGGTCGGCCAAGGTGGACCACACCTTGCGGCCCGGGTCCGTATCGCCTTCCGACCATGCCCGCACCGTGGCCGGCAGGTCGGCGGCGCCCAGCGCCGCGTCGATGGCGGAGGCGAAGTCTCGCTGCTGTTCGTCGAGTTCGAAGTTCACTTTCCCTTCGCCTCCCTGGGCAGGCCCAGCAGCCGCTCGGCGATGATATTGCGTTGAATCTCGTTGGTGCCAGCGTAGATCGGCCCGCCGAGCGCGAACAGATAGCCCTCGACCCACGGTCCCGCCAGCTCGCCGTCGGTGCCGCACAGGTCAAGCGCGGTCTGATGCAGCGCGATGTCGAGTTCGGACCAGAACACCTTGGTGACCGACGACTCGGCACCCAACTCTCCGCCGCCCGCTACCCGGGTGACCGTCCCGAACGTCTGCAGCCGGTAGGCCTGTGCCTTGATCCAGGCATCCGCCACCTGGTCGGTGAACTGGTCGCGAATCATCTTGTCCGGGTGCGATTTCCACAGCCCCACCAGACGCTGCGCGGGCGCGGTGAACCGCGCAGGACTGCGCAGCGACATCCCGCGTTCGTTGCTCGACGTGCTCATCGCGGCGCGCCAACCCTCGTTCGGCGCGCCGATGACGTCCTCGTCGGGAACGAAGACATCGTCGAGGAAGATTTCGCCGAAACCTGTGTCACCGCCGAGCTGGGCGATGGGTCGCACCGTGATGCCCTCGGCCTTCAGGTCGAACATGAGGTAGGTCAGCCCGTGGTGGCGCTGGGCTTGCGGATCGGAGCGGAACAGCCCGAACGCCCGGTCCCCGAACGGCGCCCGTGAACTCCAGATCTTCTGGCCGTTGAGCTTCCAGCCGCCGTCGACGCGGGTGGCGGTGGACCGCAAGGAGGCCAGGTCGCTGCCCGCCTCGGGTTCGGACCACGCCTGCGCCCAGATCTCCTCCCCGCTGGCCATTTTCGGCAGTACCCGGTCCAGTTGCTCGGGGGTGCCGTGCGCGAACAGCGTCGGCGCCAGCATCGAGGTGCCGTTGGCGCTGGCGCGTCCCGGGGCGCCGGCATGGAAGTATTCCTCTTCGTAGACGACCCATTCCAGCAGGCTCGCGTCGCGTCCGCCGTACTCCTTGGGCCAGGTGATCACCGACAGGCCCGCGTCGTAGAGAACCTTGTCCCAGCGGCGGTGCTGTTCGAAGCCGTCCGCGGTGTCGTAGGACTCGGTGGGGAAGTGCGCTCGGTTGGCGGTCAGAAACTCGCGGACCTCCGTGCGGAACTCCTCGACTTCCTCGCCCAGATCCAGATCCATCTAGGCCCTTTCTCGTAGCTGCGGTTTGACGACCTTGCCGCCGGGATTGCGTGGCAGTATTTCGATGAACTCCACCGACCGCGGCAGCTTGAAGTTCGCGAGATGCTCTCGGGTGTAGGCGATCACGGCCGGCTCGTCGAGATCGGAGCCCGGCAACCGCACCACGAACGCCTTGCCGACCTCCCCGAGCCGCTCGTCGGGTACGCCGATCACCGCGGCCTCGGCCACCCCGGGCAGGCGGGCGAGAACCTGCTCGATCTCGGCGGGGTAAACGTTGAATCCGCCGCAGATGTACATGTCCTTGAGCCGGTCGGTGATACGCAGATTGCCCGCGGCGTCGACATTGCCGACGTCGCCGGTGTGCAGCCACCCGTCACCGTCGATGGCGGCCGCGGTGGCCTCGGGATCATCGAGATAGCCCAGCATCACGTTGGGTCCTCGCAGCAGCACCTCGCCGGCGCCGGTTTGTCCGTCCGGGTTGTCGATGCGCAGCTCGAAGTCGGCGATCGGGCGCCCGCACGTGGTGGCGACGGTGACGGCGTCGTCGTCGGTCCGGCACATCGTGCCGAATCCGCTGGCCTCGGTGAGCCCGTAGGCGGTCAGCACGATGTCGATGTCGAGTTCGGACTGCATGCGCTCGATCAGCACGACGGGGACCACTGCCGCGCCCGTCACGGCGAAGCGCAACGACGTCAGATCGAAGTCGCGGCGCCGCGGATGGTCGAGCAGCGTCTGGTAGATGGTCGGTGGCCCGGGCAGCACGGTGGCGCGATGCTCCTCGACGGCGCCCATGGTGCGCTCGGGGTCATAGGTGAGCATCGGGATCAGGGTGGCGCCGGTTTGCAGGCACGCCAGGATGCCGGCTTTGTATCCGAAGTTGTGGAAGAACGGGTTGATGCACAGGTAGCGGTCGGCACTGGTGACTTCGCCGCAGGCGGCCCACGCGGCCGACGCCGCCAGCGATTGCCGGTGCGCGCACAGCACGCCCTTACTGCGACCGGTCGTGCCCGAGGTGAACAGAATGTCGGAGACGTCGTCGCCGCGCACCGCCTCCGCTCGGGCATCGGCCGTCGCGAGCGCCTTCGTGTCGTCGCCGCCTGCGACGAACTCGTCCCAGGTGCCGTCTGCGCTGTCCACGGGCACCCGCACGATGTGGCGCAGCGCCGGCAGTCGACCGCGGTCCAGTTCGGCGACCCGATCGTGGCCCAGGAACTGGCCCATCCCGATGAGCAGCGGCGCCTCGGTGCGGGCCAGGATGTCGGCCGCTTCGCCGGCGGTGTAACGCGTATTCAGCGGCACCACGATGGCGCCCGCGTATTGCGTCGCCAGGCATGCCACCACCCAGTGCCAGGTGTTGGGGGACCAGATCGCCACCCTGTCGCCGGTGCCGACACCGAGGCCGACCATCGCCGCTGCCGCACGGCGCACCTTATCGAGCAGCCCGGAGAACGTGAGTGTCCGTTCGGCGGTGACCAGGGCGGGGTGGTCTGCCAGCATGGAGGCCACGCGGTGCAGAACCGCCGGCGTGGTCTGCGGTGGCGCGATTCCCGGTTCGCCGTCTGTGCGCCCGTTGGATTTCGTCATCGAAGCTCCTCTGGAATCGTGATCGCCCGGTTCCATCCTCGTGATCCTCGTGCCGCCTGCGCGGTCCGCGTCGTCACCCGGGCAGGCCAGGGACAGGCTCACCACCCGCGCGCGGACGTGGTCGCCGAGGCGGTTGCACTCCCGGCTCCCCTCGCGCCGCTGCCCGGCGCACATCGACGGCCGAGTAACAAAGCAAGTGCTTGGTAGGTTAGCCTACAGGGGTGGATGAGGTCCAGAAATTCCGGGCGGAGGTCCGCGAGTGGCTCGCCGACAACCTGGTAGGCGAATTCGCCGAGCTGAAGGGCCTTGGCGGTCCCGGTCGTGAGCATGAAGCGTTCGAGGAACGACGCGCATGGAATCAACACCTGTCCCAGGCCGGCCTGACCTGTCTGGGCTGGCCCGTGGAGCACGGTGGGCGCGGGCTGTCGGTCGCGCACCGCGTCGCCTTCTATGAGGAGTACGCCCGCGCCAACGCACCCGACAAGGTCAACCATTTCGGCGAGGAGTTGCTCGGGCCGACGCTCATCGCATTCGGCACGCCCGAACAGCAGAGGCGTTTTCTGCCTCGCATCCTCGACGTCACCGAACTGTGGTGCCAGGGCTACTCCGAACCCAACGCCGGCAGTGACCTGGCGAATGTGTCCACCACGGCCGTCCTCGACGGTGACCAGTGGGTGATCAACGGGCAGAAGGTATGGACGTCGCTCGCCCACTGGGCACAGTGGTGCTTCGTCGTGGCCCGCACCGAGAAGGGCTCCAAGCGGCACACCGGGCTGTCCTATCTGCTGGTTCCGCTGGATCAGCCGGGTGTGCAGGTACGTCCCATCGTCCAGCTCACCGGGGACTCCGAGTTCAACGAGGTCTTCTTCGACGATGCGCGTACGGCCGCCGATCTGGTGGTGGGTCAGCCGGGAGACGGCTGGCGCGTGGCCATGGGCACGCTGACCTTCGAGCGGGGGGTGTCTACTCTGGGTCAACAGATCCGCTATGCGCGTGAACTTGCCGGGATAGTCCGGTTGGCGCGGTCCAACGGCGCAATCGACGACTCGCTCATCCGGGAGCGGCTGACCCGGGCCTGGGTGGGGCTGCGTGCGATGCGTTCGTACGCCTTGGCGACCATGGACGTCGAACGTCCCGGCCAGGACAACGTCTCGAAGTTGTTGTGGGCCAACTGGCACCGCGGCCTGGGCGAGTTGGCCATGGACGTCCTGGGCAAGGCCGGCCTGGTGTGCGGTGACGGCGACTCCGCGGACTTCAACGAGTGGCAGCGTCTCTACCTGTTCTCCCGGTCCGACACCATCTACGGCGGATCCAACGAGATCCAGCGCAACGTCATCGCCGAGCGGGTTCTCGGCCTACCGCGAGAGGTGAAAGGCTGATGTCACTCGCCGAAGTGCCGAAAGAGATCGACGGACACGGGCTGCTGACCGGCAAGGTGGTGGTCGTCACGGCCGCGGCAGGCACCGGAATCGGTTCGGCGACCGCCCGGCGCGCCCTGGCCGAAGGCGCCGACGTCGTAATCTCCGATCACCACGAGCGTCGTCTCGGGGAAACCCGCGAGCAACTTGCGGGTCTGGGGCTGGGCCGCGTCGAAAGCGTGGTGTGTGACGTGACGTCCACCGCGCAGATCGATGCGCTGATCTCGTCGACCACCGCCCGGATGGGACGGCTCGACGTCCTGGTCAACAATGCCGGACTCGGTGGCCAGACGCCGGTCGTCGACATGACCGACGAGGAGTGGGACCGTGTTCTCAACGTCACGCTCACCTCGGTGATGCGGTCCACCCGTGCTGCTCTTGGATACTTCCGCGACGCCGGACATGGCGGTGTCATCGTCAACAACGCCAGCGTATTGGGCTGGCGCGCACAGCATTCACAGTCCCACTACGCCGCGGCGAAGGCCGGGGTGATGGCGCTGACACGGTGCAGCGCCATCGAAGCCGTCGAGTACGGCGTCCGGATCAACGCGGTGTCCCCGAGCATCGCCCGACACAAGTTCCTGGAGAAGACGAGTTCCTCGGATCTGCTGGACCGGTTGTCCTCCGACGAGGCCTTCGGCCGCGCGGCTGAACCGTGGGAGGTTGCCGCTACCATCGCGTTCCTGGCCAGCAACTACTCCAGTTATCTGACCGGCGAAGTGATCTCGGTGTCGAGCCAGCACCCATGAAGCCGCGCCACGACGATGCAGAGCGCCGCGATGAGGAGGGGTGGCGCCAATGAAGCCACTGAAGCGACGCGACGAACTGCTGGAACTGGCGGCCGCAATGATGGCCGAACGGGGACTGCGCGCAACCACGGTGCGCGACATTGCCGATGCCGCGGGAATTTTGTCCGGCAGCCTGTATCACCACTTCTCCTCCAAGGAGGAGATGGTCGACGACGTGCTGCGCGCGTTTCTGGACTGGTTGTTCGCCCGGTACCAGCAGATCATCGACACCGAACCGAACCCGCTGGAGCGGCTCAAGGGGCTGTTCATGGCGTCGTTCGAGGCCATCGAGCACCACCACGCCCAGGTTGTCATCTACCAGGACGAGGCCAAACGCCTGTCGTCGCAGCCGCGGTTCGGTTATCTCGACGCACGCAACCGTGAACAGCGCAAGATGTGGGTGGACGTGCTCACGCAGGGAATCGCCGAGGGGTGCTTCCGACCGGATATCGACGTCGACCTCGTCTACCGGTTCATTCGGGACACCACTTGGGTATCGGTGCGCTGGTATCAGCCCGGCGGACCGCTGACCGCCGAACAGGTGGGTGCGCAATACCTTGCGATCGTGCTCGGCGGTATCGCGAAATGCTCTGAAAACGAACGCAACTCGAAGGAGGGTCAACATGGGTGAGGCGTATGTCATCGAAGCTGTGCGCACCGCTGTGGGCAAGCGGAACGGGTCGCTTGCCGGGGTGCATCCGGTCGATCTGGGCGCGCTCGCCTGGCAGGGCCTGTTCGAACGGGTCGACGTCGACCCCGCCGCCGTCGACGACGTGATCGCCGGCTGCGTGGATGCCATCGGTGGCCAGGCGGGCAACATCGGGCGGTTGTCATGGCTGGCCGCCGGCTATCCCGAAGACGTGCCCGGTGTGACCGTCGACCGGCAGTGTGGATCGAGCCAGCAGGCTATTTCGTTCGGTGCGCAAGCGATAATGTCGGGGACCGCCGACTTGATCCTGGCGGGCGGAATGCAGAACATGAGCCAAATCCCCATCTCCTCGGCGATGACCGTCGGCGAGCAGTTCGGGTTCACCTCGCCCACCAATGAATCCACGCTCTGGCGAAAACGCTACGGGGACCAGGAGATCTCGCAGTTTCGCGGGTCGGAGATGATCGCCGAGAAGTGGAACCTGTCGCGTCAGGAGATGGAGCGCTACGCGCTGACGAGCCACGAGCGGGCGTTCGCCGCCATTGGTGCAGGGCATTTCGACAACGAGATCATCACCGTCGAGACCGAGCACGGGCCGTTCCGGGTCGACGAAGGCCCGCGGGAGTCGTCACTGGAGAAGATGGCCGGGCTCAAGACCCTGGTCGAGGGAGGACGGTTGACCGCCGCGATGGCCAGCCAGATTGCCGACGGGGCCAGCGCGGTGCTGCTGGCGTCCGAGCAGGCGGTCAAAGACCACGGTCTTCGCCCGCGCGCCCGGATCCATCACATCAGTACCCGTGGCGCTGACCCGGTCTTCATGCTCACCGGACCGATCCCCGCGACGCGCTACGCCCTTGACAAAACCGGGCTTTCGATCGACGACATCGACACGGTCGAGATCAACGAGGCGTTCGCGCCCGTCGTCATGGCCTGGCTCAAAGAGATCAAGGCCGATCCGGAGAAAGTCAATCCCAGTGGTGGGGCGATCGCGCTCGGCCATCCGCTGGGCGCCACCGGGGCCAAGCTGTTCACCACGATGCTCAACACGCTGGAGCGCATCGGTGGACGTTACGGTCTGCAGACGATGTGCGAAGGCGGCGGCACGGCCAACGTCACGATCATCGAACGGCTCTGAGGGCGTCGTAGCCGCAAACAGTCATCGGCCGCCCGATGATCGGATTGTGAATCCTGTGCCGTGGTGCGTGCGGCGTGCGAATATTTTCCGGTGAGGATCGGGCCGGAGCATCTGTTTCCAGGTAAGAGGTTCAAGAGCACGATCCTCGAGGTGTTCGAGACGAAGACCACGATGTCAGGCAGCCTCACCAACCGTTACCTGCAACGTGCCCTCATGGCCGGCTTTATCATCGGCGTAATTTATTGCCTGAACTTCGCCGTGGTCGCGGCGTTCGCCGCTGTTCCGGCGGGCGACACCAACTTGAAGACTCTTGGGAGCCTGGCCGGCGCCCTGTCGTTCGGTTGGGCGCTGGTGTTCATCTACTACTCGAAGTCAGAGTTGTTGACGTCGAACATGATGATCGTTTCGATCGGCTGGTACTACCGCCGCACCCGTTGGGCGCACGCGCTGCGACTGCTGGTCCTGTGTTTTCTGGGCAACCTGCTGGGCGGCGTTGTTCTGGCGGTCCTGCTGCGGTTCAGCACCATCCTCGACGGTGCCCCACTCGCGCTCATGGAGGCTTCCGCCTCGCACAAGCTTGAGTACATCACCTCGGGCGTGGCCGGCTGGGCGGATCTGTTGGTGCGTGCGATTCTCTGCAACTTCATGATCAATCTCGCCATGTTGATGATCTTCGCGGGTGTGGTCAAAGAAGAGCTTGCCAAGATCCTCGTGATGATCGCCGCGGTGTCCACCTTCGTGTTCCTGGGCCTCGAACACTCGGTGGCCAACACCGTGCTGTTCGCCGTCCTCGGTCTCGATGGCGGTATCGACGTGGGCCTGGCCGCGGGAAACGTGGCTCTAGCCTTGCTCGGCAACTATATCGGCGGCGGAATGCTGATCGGCCTTTACTATGCCTATCTCAGCGACGACACCGCGTACCTCAGCAAAAACCCGACGGCTGGGGCGGCCGAACAGTCAGAGTGAGGGACACGCCGGCGGGCATGGCCGCCGGGCCTCGAGAACCGTCTAGTAAGCCTGCAGCCCTTCGGCCCGGAACACGGCACACGTTTCTTCGACCAACTCCGCTGAGGGAGGTTGGGTGTCTTCTAGGGTGTAATCGAGCCCGAGGCGCTGCCACTTGAACCGCCCCATTTGGTGGAAGGGCAGCACCTCGACCCGCTCGACATTGCCCAGCCCCGCAGCGAACTCGGCTATCGGGCCGACGATCTCCTTGCCGTCGGTCAGGCCCGGCACCAGGACGAAGCGCACCCACACCGGGGTGCGGCGCGCCGCCAGCCGGCGCGCGAAGTCCAGCGTGGGTCCCATGTCCTTCCCGGTGAGATCACGATGCGCCTGGCCCCAGGACTTCAGGCCGAGCAGAACCAGGTCGATCTGGTCGAGGTCCGAGTCGGAGAGGCGCTCACTGAGCCAGCCATTGGTTTCGATGGCAGTGTGTACGCCCATCGCCTTGGCGGCCTCGCACAGCCGAACCGCAAAACGGTCCTGCAACAACGGCTCGCCGCCACTGACCGTGAGTCCGCCGGACATCACCTGAAGCCCTCGACGATACTTGCGGAGTTCCTCGACCGCCCGCTCCAGCGGTACCGGCATGCCGTTGGTCAGGCTCCAGGTATCGGGATTGTGGCAGTAGCGGCACCGCCAGTGGCACCCAGCCATCCACGCCACGACCCGCATTCCCGGCCCGTCCACCGCGGAACCCGTGGTGAACGAATGAACGAAGCCCATGTCCCCGGTGTCGATCGAATGCTTGATGACCGACTCGTGGGTTCCGCCGCTCTGGTTTTGCCGGAGCTCGAATGGGCTCCGGGCTTCCAGCGAAGCCGGCGCGGAGGTCACGCTCTCATCCCCCGTGGAAGGTGCGGTTTACGACGTCCAACTGCTGTTCGCGGGTCAGCCGAACGAAGTTGACGGCGTATCCGGACACTCGGATCGTAAGTGACGGGTATTTCTCGGGATGGTCCATCGCGTCCAGGAGCGTGTCGCGGTTGAGCACGTTGACGTTCATGTGGTAGCCGGTAGTCCCGAAGAAAGCGTCGAGTATTCCGCGCATATTGGGAACCCGGTCCTGGGGGACACGGCCCAGCCCCTCGGGAATGAGGGTCGTGGTAAGCGAGATGCCGTCGGCAGCGTCGCGATAGGGGATCTTGGCGACCGACGCGGCCGAAGCGTGGATGCCGTGGGCGTCACGACCGTGCATCGGGTTGGCGCCGGGCGCGAACGGCTCGCCCTGCCGCCTTCCGTCGGGGGTGTTGCCGGTGCTCTTGCCGTACACCACGTTGGAGGTGATGGTCAGTACCGACTGAGTGTGAATTGCGTTCCGATAGGTTGGGTACTTGCGTAGTTTGCTCATGAAGGTGCTAACCGCCCAGGACGCGAGGTGGTCGACGCGGTTGTCGTTGTTTCCGAACTTGGGGAACTCGCCCTCGGTGATGTAGTCGGTGATCAGGCCGGTATGGTCGCGGACGACTTTGACCGTCGCATACTGCATTGCCGAAAGGCTATCGGCCACCACGGACAGCCCGGCGATGCCGAACGCCATGGTGCGGACCGGGTCGTAGTCGTGCAGGGCCATTTCGATGCGCTCGTAGGCGTACTTGTCGTGCATGTAGTGGATGACGTTCATCGCGTTCACGTAGACGCCGGCGAGCCAGTCCATCATGGTCTCGAACCGACTCAGAACGTCGTCGAACTCGAGAGTGTCCCCGGAAACCGGCGCCGTCGCGGGCGCGACCTGTTTGCCGGTGATTTCGTCGCGCCCGCCGTTGATCGCATACAGCAGGCATTTGGCCAGGTTCGCGCGGGCGCCGAAGAACTGCATCTGCTTGCCCATCAGCATCGGTGACACGCAACAGGCCACGGCGCCGTCATCGCCCCACGACCGCCGCATGATCTCGTCGTTCTCGAACTGGATGGAACTGGTGTCGATGGCCACCTTCGCGGCGAAGTCGCGGAAACCGTCTGGAAGCGCAGGTGAATACCAAATGGTCAGATTCGGCTCGGGGGCGGGACCGAGGTTGTACAGCGTCTGCAGGAATCGGAAGCTGGTCCTGGTGACCAGCGACCTGCCGTCATCGCCCATACCGCCGATCGACTCGGTAACCCACGTCGGGTCGCCGGCGAAGAGTGCGTCGTATTCCGGTGTGCGCAGGAAGCGCACGATGCGCAGCTTGATCACGAAGTCGTCGATGATCTCCTGGGCACCTTCCTCGGTGAGGGCGCCGGCCGCCAGATCGCGCTCGAAGTAGATATCGAGAAAGGTCGACGTGCGGCCAAGCGACATCGCCGCGCCGTTTTGCTCCTTGACTGCGGCAAGGTATCCGAGGTAAAGCCATTGCACGGCCTCGCGTGCCGTGCTGGCCGGGCGGGAGATGTCGAAGCCGTAGCTTTCCGCCATCTGGCGCAGTTCCTTGAGCGCCCGGATCTGCTCGCTCAGTTCTTCACGGTCGCGGATGATGTCGTCGGTCGACATGGCCGAATCGAGGCTGTGCTTTTCTCTTTCCTTCTCCACGATCAACCGGTCGACGCCGTAGAGCGCGACGCGGCGGTAATCGCCGATGATCCGGCCGCGGCCATATGCGTCGGGCAGTCCGGTGAGGATGTGGGAACTCCGGCAGGCCAGTACTTGTGGGGTGTAGGCGTCGAACACGCCTTCGTTGTGCGTCTTGCGGTATTTGGTGAAGGCTTCCACGACGTGCGGGTCCGGTTCGTAGCCGTAGGTGTTCAGCGCGCTCACGACCATGCGGAACCCGCCGTTGGGCATGATCGCGCGCTTGAGCGGAGCTTCGGTCTGCAAGCCGACGATGATCTCGTCGTCCTTGTCGATATAGCCCGGTGCGTGTGCGGTGATCGAACTCGGGATCTGGGAAACGTCGAGTACGCCCTTCTTGCGCTCCTCGACGAACAACTTGGTCAATTTCGTCCAGACCCTGTTGGTGCGCTCGGTAGCGGGCGCCAGGAATGACTCGTCCCCGCCGTACGGCGCGTAATTCTGCTGGACGAAGTCTCGGACGTTGATCTCTTTCTGCCAGAGCCCCGGCGTGAACCCGTCCCAGGCTGCCGCGGCAATCGGCTCGGCCATTGTTGTGCTCATTGTCCCCATCCTCGCGGTATCGAAACGCCCAGTCGCGCCGAGTTTAGTCCCGCAGGCGCATGGGTGCTCCCGGTGCAGAAGATGGCCGGAAGGTGAACATTCCCGGGCCATGGGGTGGCGGGACCTGTTCACAGTCCGCGTCCCTGCCGCTCACTTCCATTCCGTCCGCGTCCGTCCGCTTCCCTTTGCGCCCACTCGCGCGCGGGCTCGGGTGTCGAGAGTGAGCTGTCAGTCCTGGATGAGGCCCGACGCGGTCCGAAGCTGGCGGACGGCGTCGCTGACGATCGATTCGATCAGCTCGGCACATGACGGGAGGTCGTCGATGATGCCGGCGACCTGCCCCGAAGCGAGCACGCCCGCTTCGGTGTTGCCCTCTACCAGACCCGCTCGAAGCAGCATCGGGGTGTTGGCAGCCATGATCACCTGCGACCAGGTCATGTCCTTACCGTGCCGCATGGCACGGCCGTCGCTGATCATCGACCGCCACGTCATGCCGCTCAGATTCTTGAACTTCTGCGCGTTGAGCACGGCCGCGCCGAATCCGCGGGCGCGTGAACCGCTTTCCAGTTTTTCGACCAGACCGGTGCGCAGAACGCGGTGGGGCATTCCGTCGACGCGCTTGGACACGACCGTCCCGTCCAGCTCAGCTTCGAGGTACCGGCTCTTGACAGCGTCGGGCACAGTCGAGTCGGACGTCAACAAAAACCGTGTGCCCATCGCCACGCCCGCGGCGCCGTAGGACAGTGCCGCCGCCAGTCCGCGGCCGTCGAAGAAGCCGCCCGCAGCCACCACCGACACCCCGCTGCCGGCAACGGCATCGAGCACCGAGGGCAGCAGGAGAGTGGTTGCCACCGGACCGGTGTGTCCACCGCCCTCGCCGCCCTGGACGATGACGGCGTCGGCACCCCATTCGGCCACCTTCTTGGCGTGCTTGGCTGCGCCCACGGACGGGATCACAACCACGCCTGCCTGCTTCAGCCGGGCGATCAGCTCGGGCCTGGGTGCCAGCGCGAACGACGCCACCCTGACGTTCTCGCGGATAAGCAGTTCGACACGATCGCCCGCGTCGCCCGCGTCGGCGCGGATGTTGACCCCGAAGGGCTTGTCGGTCGCCGCCTTGACCTTGGTGACCGCGGTCTGCAGCTCGCCGAGTGTCATGGTCGCCGACGCCAGGATGCCCAGTCCGCCGGCATTCGAAGTGGCGGCCACCAGGCGGGCACCCGCGACCCAGCCCATCCCGGTCTGCACCACCGGGTGCTCGATGCCGACCAGCTCGGTCAGCGCCGTCTTCAGTCTGCTCATCTGCGCCGCTCCTCCTCATCGCTTCGCTCTGCATCGCCGGCGGCGCGGCTCATGCCTTCACCTCTTTGTCCCGCAAGGACTTCGGGTCGATCACTTCGCGAATCAGGCGTTGTTCCTCATCCGAGGGCAGCCTGCTTGTGGCGGCATCCTCCAATCCGTGCACCTCGAACGAGGTGTTTTCGGCCACCTGCCCGGGCTCGACGCCGGGATGCAGCGACACCGCGCGCATGGAGCGGTCCGGACCGCTGAAGTCGAATACGCCGAGGTTGGACACCACCCGGTAGACGTTGACGAACCGGTAGGCGGGATTCTCCGCGTCGACTTTGTCCCAGCCGATTCCGGAGACGATGTCGACCGAGTCGCAGAAGACCCGTTTGGAGTGGTTGCCGACCCAGTAGCTGGTGGCATGGTTGACCGTGTTGCCGGGCGCGCCGCGCACACCGAACATCTGCCTGGTGGGGTGCTGCAGCGGGCCGAACGCCGACAGGTTCTGGTTGCCGAAGCGGTCGATCTGGTTGGCGCCCATCACCACGTGGCGCCGGCCCCAAGCCAGGGTTTCGAACACCCGGCCGAACGGCATCCAGCCCTCGATCGCGGCGGGCGCACCGATGGCCGGAGTGTCGGCGAGGATCCGGGCTTCGCCGTCGGTCAGCACGATGTCGGGAGAAAACGTCAGGCGGGCCAGTCGGGCGCCGACCGAGACGATGGTCGTCATCGGGCTGACCATGATCTCGCCCGCACCGCGAAACAGTTCCGCGCAGGCGACCGTGCACACCTCTGCTCGGGTCACCGAGATCACTTCGCCTCCTGGGATGACTTGAATTCGCGCACCGCGGCCTGATAGTCGGCCTCGCTGCCCGACAGGTACGTCGTCACGAATGTGCGCCAGCCTTCGTCGGAGCCGGCGGCCTCGGCGTAGTGGCGCTGGAACTTCTCGTCGCGGCGGTAGTCGGGCTCGGCGGTGGTGAAGTGCGCTCCTCCCGGGGCCTCCACGACGGTGTCCACCATCATCCGGTTGACCAGGAGTGCTTGCGGCGGAACGGCTTTGACGAGTTCTTCAGTGCTGACGACGTTCTCGACCGAAAGGAAGCGGCGCTGCGCCGCCATCAGGTAGAGGTCGTCGAAGTAGGGGTCGATCCCGGTGTAGGCCGCGTTCCCCTGGGCGTCGCCGAGATTCAAGTGCACGAACGCCGCGTCGAGGTTCAGGGCCGGCATGGCGATGAGTTCCTCGTAACCGTCCCCGGTCGGGTAGGGGGAGCGGACCGTCTTGAGTTCGTCGCCCCAGAACGCCCGCACGTCGCTGCCCAGCCCCGCACGGATCGGCAGGAACGGAAGTCGTTGCGCGGCCGCCTGCAATCCGCAGCGCAGCATGCCCTCGTCCATCTCGCGCGCCTCGATGCTGCCGCTGGTACGCGCTTTGGCGAACCACGGGTCGTAGAACGGCGGTGAATCCAATGACACGAAACCGTAGTAGACGCGCTTGACCTTGCCGGCCGAGCAGAGCAGCCCGATGTCGGGGCCGCCATAGGTGACGATGGTCAGGTCGGTGACATCGGTTCGCAGCAGCGCCCGGACGAAGGCCATCGGCTTGCGTCGCGATCCCCAGCCGCCGATGCCGATCGTCATCCCGCTCCGGATCGCCGCGACGGCGTCGTCAAGAGTCGTCCTCTTATCACGGGCTCGTCCCGGGTCGCTTCGCTCCTGCCCGCCGGTTTCCATTCCCGGGTCGCTTCGCTCCTGCCCGCCGGTTTCCGTTCCCGGGTCGCTTCGCTCCTGCCCGCCGCTCATGCCTGTCCTCCCTTCGCGGTGCCCGCGAACGCATCGCGGTGCTCATCGGAGACGCCGGACAGATTGAGTTCGAACGTGAACCCTTGTTCCATGCGGTAACTGGAGTTCACCCGTTGCACGTCGATGAGGTTCAGCGCCTCCTTGGCGGCCCTGATGACGCGGGTGTCCTTTGCGGCGATGTCGCGGGCGACGCGCAGGGCCGCCTCGTCCAGATCGGCACGGGGTACCACCTCGTGTACTGAGCCGAAGTGGTGCAGCGTCGCCGCGTCCACCGTCGCCGCGGTGAAGAACAGCCGTCGCATCATATGCTGCGGCACCAGCCGGGACAGATGGGTCGCCGCGCCGAGAGCGCCGCGTTCCACCTCGGGCAGGCCGAATTTCGCGTCGTCGGACGCGACTATGACATCGGCGTTGCCGACGAGGCCGATTCCGCCGCCGACGCAGAAGCCGTTGACCGCGGCGACGACCGGAACCGCGCACTCGTAGACGGCGCGGAACGCTTCGAAACAACCCCGGTTGGCGTCGATCAGCGCGGTGAAGCCTTCGGTTTTCTGCATCTCCTTGATGTCGACCCCGGCGTTGAAGCCGCGGCCCTCCGCCCGCAAGATCACCACATGGGTGTTGTGGTCGCGTCCGGCGGCGGTGATCGCGTCGGCGAGTTCGAACCAGCCCCGCGAGGGGATCGCGTTGACGGGCGGATAGTCGACGGTGACCGCGGCAATGCCGGGCTCGACGGTCTTGGACGTGATGGGCACAGAATTCTCCGATCGACGTGAGTCGGGGGCCGTTACCTAAGCAAGCACTTGCTTGGTACGCTAGCACGGTGAGCGATGGCACTGACAAGCATCTCATCGAGGTTCCGGTGAACTTCGGGCTGGCCGGACGTGTCGTTCTGATTACCGGCGGCGTGCGAGGGGTGGGCGCCGGTATCAGTGAGGTGTTCGCCGACCAGGGCGCCATCGTCGTCACCTGTGCGCGCCGTCCGGTCGAATATCTCCCCTACGAATTCCACCAGTGCGACGTACGTGACGACGAGTCCGTGCGGGGCCTGATCGACACGATCGTGGCTCGCCACGGCGGGCTCGACATCTTGATCAACAACGCGGGCGGGTCCCCCTTCGCGCTCGCCGCCGATGCCTCCGCCAACTTCAGCCGCAAGGTCGTCGAGCTCAATCTTCTTGCGCCGCTGCGGCTATCTCAGTGTGCCAACGCCGTGATGCAGAGCCAGCCGCGCGGTGGCTCGATCGTCAATGTGTCCAGCGTCAGCGGGCACCGGCCCTCACCGGGAACCGCGGCCTACGGCGCCGCCAAAGCGGGCATCGACAACCTGACCAGCACCTTGGCCGTCGAGTGGGCGCCGAAGGTCCGGGTGAACTCCGTCGTGGTGGGCATGGTGGAAACCGAGCAGTCCGAGTTGTTCTATGGTGACGCCGACTCGGTCGCGACCGTGGCGGCCACGGTACCTCTCGGCCGGCTCGCGCGACCGACTGACATCGGTTGGGCTGCAGCATTTTTGGCATCCGACATGGCGTCGTACGTCAGCGGCGCGAGCCTCGAGGTGCACGGTGGCGGCGAATCGCCGCGATATCTGGAAGCGTCCAGTGCGAACAAATAAGGAGAGTCATGGGATTGCTTGACGGCCGCGTAGTCATCGTCACCGGAGCCGGCGGAGGAATCGGTCGCGCCCACGCACTGGCCTTCGCCGCAGAGGGTGCCCGCGTGGTCGTCAACGACATCGGTGTCGGGCTGGACGGTTCGCCGGCCGGCGGCGGCAGCGCTGCGCAGGGCGTGGTCGACGAGATCGTCGCTACCGGCGGTGAGGCCGTCGCCAACGGATCCAATGTCGCAGACTGGGAGCAGGCCGCCGCGCTCGTCCAGACGGCCGTCGACACCTTCGGTGGGCTCGACGTCCTGGTGAACAATGCCGGCATCGTGCGCGACCGGATGTTCGCCAATACCAGCGAGGACGAGTTCGACGGCGTCATCGCCGTGCATCTCAAGGGGCATTTCGCGATGATGAGGCACGCAGCGGCCTACTGGCGCGCCAAGTCAAAGGCGGGTGAAGCCGTCGACGCCAGAATCGTCAACACCAGTTCGGGCGCGGGCCTGCAGGGCAGCGTCGGACAGGCCAACTACAGCGCCGCCAAGGCGGGCATTGCCGCGCTAACGCTGGTCGCCGCCGCCGAGATGGGGCGGTACGGCGTGACGGTCAACGCGATCGCACCGTCGGCGCGTACCCGCATGACCGAAACCGTCTTCGCCGAGATGATGGCCAAGCCTGATGAAGGTTTCGATGCGATGGCCCCCGAGAACATCTCTCCGCTGGTGGTGTGGCTGGGCAGCGCGCAATCCCGCGACGTCACCGGCCGGGTCTTCGAACTGGAGGGTGGCATCATCCGGATCGCCGAGGGCTGGGCGCACGGGCCCCAGGTCGACAAGGGGGCGCGGTGGGATCCTGTCGAACTGGGAGCCGTTGTCGGCGATCTGCTGGCCAAGGCGCGTCCGGCGGTGCCGGTCTACGGCGCCTGACGACGCCGCATCACCGGCCCAAGTGGCGTCCTTGTCCTGGTCGGCCGCGGGGGCTCGTCTCGGCTACGTCTCGGGCTTGTGGGACATCGTCACCTACCGCCGCGACCACGCTTCACGCTGCACTTCACCATGAAGGCGGTCGAGCCGATTCGCCGCCTGGCGGACGGGTGTCGTGCGCCGTCACTTCGGTACTCCACAAGGACGTGCCAGGGCCTTTAGATCCTGTCGCGATCGCTGCAACGCTCCGTCGCTTACGGATCGCAGATGACGATCGGGATCTTGCGGTCCGTCCAGGAGCGGTAGTTGGCGTAGTCGGCGTATATCGCATCGAGTTTCGGCCAGTATTCGGCGCGTTCCTGGTCCGTGGCGTCTCGCGCGGTGAGTGTCAAGACCTCGTTCTGGGTCTGGAATGTCACCGCTGGATTTGCCTTCAGGTTGAGGTACCACATCGGGGCATTGGCCCGGCCGCCATACGATGCCACCAGAACGATCCGCCGGCCTTCCTGCAGGAACAACAGCGGACTCTCACGTCTTTGGCCGGTTTTGCGTCCGGTGGTGGTGAGAATGCCCACGGCGGCACCGCGCAGGAACTTGTTGCCGATGCGTCCGCCGCTCTTCTTGAAGACGAAGGTCTGAGCGCGCGACATCAGCTTGATAAAGGTGCGGGTCTGTTCGGTGTTGAGAAATCTCGGCGCTGGTGCCATGTCCGGCACGCTACCTCATGATGAACGGGCGGACGCCGGCCTGGATGTGGTGGATCAGCCCATCGCTGGCGGGGATGAGAAACGTCTCGTCGATGTTGGCGCCCACTCGGCGACCCGCCAGCGACGGTGTGGTCGAGAGCTGAAACTTGGCGCGTATCTCGTCACCGCACACGGTGAAGTCCGGTGTCGACACCGAGCGGATCACGCGATACTGCTTGCCGCGATTCAGGCTGCGCCGAAGCTGATCCCCCGAAAAGCCCGTCTTTAGGCCGGCCTCGACGCGGGTGCAGTCCGGTGCGAACCGCACGTCGTCGGCACGATGGCTGGCCAGCGCGTCGATGTATGCCTGCGCGACTGCGATCCGCTCGGCATCGGTGTACGTGCGGGGAGCTCCCATGGCTCAGATCCGTTCGATGATCGTCCCGGTCGACAGTGCGCCGCCTGCACACATCGTAATGAGCGCGGTGTTCTTGTCGGTGCGTTCCAGCTCGTGAAGGGCGGTGGTGATCAACCGGCTGCCGGTGGACCCCACCGGGTGGCCCAGCGCGATGGCGCCGCCGTTGACGTTGACGCGATCCATGTCGGGTTCGTGCACGCGCGCCCAGGACAGGACGACGGAGGCGAACGCCTCGTTGATCTCGACCAGATCGATGTCACCGATCTTCATGCCGGCTCTTTCGAGCACCCGGGCCGTCGACTGGACCGGGCCGTCGAGGTGGTAGTAGGGCTCCGCGCCGACGAGGGCCTGGCTGACGATTCGTGCGCGAGGCCGCAGCCCCAGCGCCTTGGCCTTGTCCTCGTCCATCAACAGCACCGCGGCGGCGCCGTCGGAGAGCTGCGAAGACGTGCCGGCAGTGTGCAGGCCGCCCTCGACCACCGGGTTCAGCGCCGCCAGCCCTTCGAGGGTGGTGTCGCGCAGGCCCTGGTCGCGGCTGACCATATGGCGTTCGGCGGTCGGTTGCTTGTTCTCGTCGAGCACGGGGGCCTCGATGGGTGAGATCTCCCTCTCAAAGCGGTTCTCCGCCCAGGCCTGCTTGGCCTTCTGCTGAGAGGCCAGGCCGAACGCGTCCAGATCGGCCCGGGTGATGCCACGACGTCGCGCGATGCGCTCGGCGGCGTCGAACTGATTGGGCATGTCAAGGTCCCAGGACGCGGCGCGGATCTTCGAACGGTCCGGTCCCGCGTTGGCTCCCAGGCCGACGCGGCTCATCGCCTCGATGCCGCACGCGATCCCGATGTCGATCGCGCCGGTGGCGATCAGTCCGGCGATGAGGTGATTGGCCTGCTGGGCGCTGCCGCACTGGCAGTCGACTGTGGTCGCGCCGACCTCTGCTGGCAAACCTGCTGTGAGCCACGCCACGCGAGTGATGTTGTTGGATTGTTCGCCATACTGCGTGACGCAGCCGCCGATGACCTGCTCGACATCGCCGCCATCGATCCCGGCCTTGTTGACCAGCGCTTTTTGGACGGCTCCCAGCAGTTCGGTGGCGTGCAGGCCGGACAACCAGCCATTGCGCTTTCCGATCGGACTGCGGGTCGCTTCGACGATGACAGGATTACCCATGAAGTCAGGCTAGAACACGTTTCATTACTCTGACAAGCGACGATGCTTCACCGCCTTTTTTCTGCGGTGAAGGCATGTTTTACTAAACTAGACAACGTCGTGTCGAGGAGTGCAATGGTCATCCAAACCCCCAATCTGTACCCCGGTTTCGATTTCCTGGATCCGGATGTCAACCTCAAAGCGCTTCCTGTCGAAGAGCTCGCCGAGCTGCGCAAAGCCGAGCCCGTCCACTGGGTGGACGTGCCTGGCGGTACGGGCGGCTTCCGTGATCCCGGCTACTGGCTGGTCACCAAGCATGCCGACGTAAAGGAGGTGTCGCTGCGCAGCGACGTCTTCTCCAGCTGGCTAAACGGTGCCATCCCGGTGTGGCCGCCGGAGATGACGCGTGAGGCGATCGACCTGCAGCGCAATGTGATGCTGAACATGGACGCGCCACATCACACCCGGCTGCGCAAGATCATTTCGCGCGGCTTCACCCCGCGTGCGATCGGACGGATCAAGGACGAGCTGGCCGCCCGCGCGCAGAACATCGCCAAGACCGCTGCGGCCGAGGGTTCGGGCGATTTCGTCGAACAGGTGTCGTGCGAGCTTCCGCTGCAGGCGATCGCCGGCCTGCTGGGTGTGCCGCAGGAGCATCGCGACAAGCTCTTCCGCTGGTCCAACGAGATGACCAGCACCGAGGACCCCGAGTACGCTCACATCGACCCGGCGGCGTCGTCGATCGAGCTCATCACCTACGCGATGCAGATGGCCGAGGAGCGGGCCGCGAACCCCACCGAGGACATCGTCACCGCGTTGATCCAGGCCGACTTCGATGGCGAGAAGCTCACCGACGACGAGTTCGGGTTCTTCGTGGTCATGCTCGCGGTCGCCGGCAACGAGACCACGCGCAACTCGATCACCCACGGCATGATCGCGTTTGCGAACAACCCCGACCAGTGGGAGCTCTTCAAGCGGGAACGCCCCGAAACGGCCGCCGACGAAATCGTGCGGTGGGCCACTCCGGTGTCAGCGTTCCAGCGCACCGCCAACGCCGACACCGAACTGGGTGGTGTGCAGATCAAGAAGGGCGAACGGGTGGTCCTGTCCTACCGGTCGGCCAACTTCGACGAAGATGTCTTCGAAAACCCCGACGCATTCGACATTCTGCGCAACCCCAACCCGCATGTGGGCTTCGGGGGGACCGGCGCCCACTATTGCATCGGCGCCAACCTGGCCCGCATGACCATCAACCTCATCTTCAACGCGGTGGCCGACCACATGCCCGATCTCGCACCGATCGGCGAGCCGGTGCGGCTGCGGTCGGGATGGCTCAATGGGATCAAGCACTGGGAGATCGATTACACGGGTTCAGCGGTGCGCTGACCTGGCCGCCTAAAGCTCTGTACGAATCAAGGAGGATTCGGGTGGATTTCACTCCGGACCCGGCGCAGCAGGCTGTCTGCGACGTCGTGACCGCTGTGCTGAGTCGTGACAATTCATGGCAGGCACTCGTGGCTGGTGGGGTAACAGCACTCGGTGTGCCCGAACGTCTCGGTGGTGACGGTGTCGGCCTGCCTGAGCTGGCCACGGCGCTCACCGAGATCGGTAGGCACGGCACGACCGGAGCCGCGTTGGCCACCATCGGGCACGGTCTGGTTCCGCTGCTCGATCTGGCCTCCGACGCGCAGCAGGACCGGTACCTGTCCGGGGTGGCCGAGGGCGGCGTGCTGACCGCGGCACTGAACGAACCCGGAGCACCCCTTCCGGACCGGCCGTCGACGGTGTTCGCCGCCGGCCGCCTGTCGGGTACCAAGGTCGGAGTGCCCTACGCCGATCAGGCCGACTGGATAGTGGTCACCGCCGACAACGGTGTCGTGGTGGTCTCACCTCGGGCCGACGGGGTGTCGATGACCAAGACACCGGCATCCAACGGATCCGACGAATATGTGGTGACTTTCCGCGATGTCGCCGTCGCCGACGATGACATTGTCGCGGGCGCGGACGCACGCCGGGTGAACCAGCTGGCGCTGGCGACCACCGGGGCTTTCGCCGCAGGACTGGTGGCGGGTGCGCTGCGCCTGACGGCCGACTACGTGGCCAACCGCGAGCAGTTCGGCAGGCCGCTCTCGACCTTCCAGACGGTTGCCGCACAGCTCGCCGAGGTCTACATCGCCTCGCGCACGATCTCATTGGCGGCGACGTCCGTCGTTTGGCGGCTGTCGGAGGGGCGTGACGCCGACAGCGATCTCGACGTGTTGGCGTACTGGCTGACCTCCCAGGCCCCTCCGGTGATGCAGACGTGTCATCACCTGCACGGCGGGATGGGCATGGACATCACTTATCCGATGGACCGCTACTACTCCACGATCAAGGATCTGACACGTCTGCTGGGCGGCCCGTCGTATCGACTGGACCTCGTGGGAGCGCAATGTTCATCGAACTGACCCCGGAGCAGCTCGCGCTGCAAGCCGAACTGCGGCAATACTTTTCTAATCTCATCAGCCCCGAAGAGGCTGCTGCGATGGAATCCGACCGGCACAACGAGGCATACCGCGCGGTCATCAAGCGGATGGGATCGGATGGCAAGCTGGGCGTCGGCTGGCCAAAGGAGTTCGGCGGCTTGGGCTTCGGCCCGATCGAGCAGTCGATCTTCGTCAACGAAGCCGCCCGCGCCGACGTCCCGCTGCCGGCGGTGACGCTGCAGACGGTCGGCCCGACCCTGCAGGTGTACGGCACGGAGGCCCAGAAGAAGAAATTCCTGCCGGCGATCCTGGCGGGCGAGGTTCACTTCGCGATCGGTTACACCGAGCCGGAGGCGGGCACCGACCTGGCGTCGCTGCGGTCCACCGCGGTGCGTCAGGGCGACGAATACATCATCAACGGGCAGAAAATCTTCACCACCGGTGCGCACGACGCGGACTACATCTGGCTGGCGTGCCGCACCGACCCGGATGCCGTGAAGCACAAGGGCATTTCGATCCTCATCGTCGACACCAAGGATCCCGGCTATTCCTGGACGCCGATCATCCTGTCGGACGGCGCGCACCACACCAACGCGACCTACTTCAACGATGTCCGGGTTCCTGCCGACATGCTCGTCGGCGAGGAGAACGGCGGTTGGCGGCTGATCACCACGCAGCTCAACCACGAGCGGGTCATGCTCGGGCCGGCCGGCAAGGTGGCTGGGGTCTACGACCGTGTGCGGGCCTGGGCGTCCAAACCCGGCGGTGACGGTGTCACGCCGATCGACCACGACGACGTCCGTCGCCTGCTCGGTGAGATCAAGGCGATCTGGCGGATTAACGAGCTGCTCAACTGGCAGGTTGCAGCAGCCGGCGAAACCATCGATGTAGCGGATGCGGCGGCGACGAAGGTGTTCTCCACCGAACGCATTCAGAAGGTCGGGCGGCTGGCCGAGGAGATCGTCGGCAAGTATGGCAATCCCGCCGAGCCCGAGACCGCCGAACTGCTCCGATGGCTGGACGTGCAGACCAAGCGCAACCTCGTGATCACGTTCGGCGGCGGTGTCAACGAGGTGATGCGGGAGATGATCGCGGCGTCCGGGTTGAAGGTGCCGCGGGTGCCGCGATGAGCGCTCGCGCGAAGAGCCGAGGAATACGATGAGCTCCGACACCCTGCAGGCCGAGATCGACAAGATCAAGGCGGCGGGCGCCAGCGCGCCTACGGTGGGCAGGGACCCGGTCAATGAGCCGATGATGCATCACTGGCTTGACGCCATCGGCGACCGCAACCCGATCTATGTCGACGAGGCCGCGGCTACGGCCGCCGGTCATCCCGGCATCGTCGCTCCGCCGGCGATGATCCAGGTCTGGACCATGCGGGGTCTGGGCGGTGTCAGACCCGACGACGATCCGTTCAGCAAGATCATCGAATTATTCGATGCAGCAGGCTACGTCGGCGTCGTCGCCACCAACTGCGAGCAGACCTACCACCGCTATCTACGACCGGGTGAGGCTGTCAGCATCAGCGCCGAGCTCACCGATGTCGTCGGACCCAAGCAGACCGCTCTCGGCGAGGGTTACTTCATAAACCAGAAGATCACCTGGACGGTCGGCACTGAAGAGGTCGCCGAGATGATGTGGCGCGTCATGAAGTTCATTCCTCGTGACAAAGGGGAACTCAAGGCGGTTCCCGCGGTCCCGGATGACCTGGACCCGGACAAGCTGATGCGCCCGGCGGTCTCGCGGGACACGAAGTTCTTCTGGGACGGGGTCAATGCACACGAGCTGCGCATCCAGAGGCGCGCCGACGGGAGCCTGACCCACCCGCCGGTGCCGGCTATCTGGCAGGACAAGAGCGAACCGGTCGACTACGTCGTGTCCTCCGGCAAGGGCACCGTGTTCAGCTTCGTCGTGCACCACGCCCCGAAGGTGCCCGGTCGCACCCTGCCGTTCGTCATCGCGCTCATCGAGCTCGAGGAAGGGGTGCGGATGCTTGGGGAGTTGCGCGGCGCCGACCCCGCGTCGGTGCAGATCGGGCTGCCGGTTCGGGCGACCTACATCGACATTCCGGAGTCGGCCACCGGCCCGGCCTGGACCCTCTACGCCTGGGAGCCGGTCACGTGAGCACGGTAACCGCGGGAAACAAGCTGCCCGAGTTGACGATCTACGGCGATCCGACCTTCATCGTCTCGACCGCCATCGCCACTCGCGACTACCAGGACGTGCACCACGACCGGGACAAGGCGCAGGCCAAGGGCTCCAAGGACATCTTCGTCAACATCCTCACCGATACCGGGCTGGTGCAGCGATATCTGACCGACTGGGCTGGTCCGTGTGCGCGGATCAAGTCCATCGGGCTGCGACTCGGGGTGCCGTGGTATGCCTATGACACCGTCACGTTCCGTGGCGAGGTGACCGCGGTCGACGGTGAGCTGGTGACGTGCAAGGTGATTGGCTCCAACAGCTTGGGTGACCACGT
Source organism: uncultured Mycobacterium sp. (assembly GCA_964511995.1). GTDB lineage: Bacteria > Actinomycetota > Actinomycetes > Mycobacteriales > Mycobacteriaceae > Mycobacterium. Next base: position 96,797 of record CAZEHT010000001.1, on the reverse strand, counting down.
GATCGCGACGGCCAGCTTGACTTTGCCGTCTTTGCCGACGATTGGGGACCCCGCATGACAGGCCTGTCGGGTGCGGCGGCCATCGTCGGCATCGGTGCCACCGACTTCTCGAAGGACTCGGGACGCAGTGAGCTCAGGCTCGCCGCCGAAGCCGTCCTGGACGCCGTCGCCGACGCCGGCCTGTCGCCGTCCGATGTCGACGGCCTGGTCACCTTCACCATGGATTCCAACACCGAGCAGGCAGTTGCACGCGCCGCGGGCGTCGGCGAACTGAAGTTCTTCTCCCAGATCCATTACGGCGGCGGCGCGGCATGTGGCACGGTGCAGCAGGCCGCGATCGCGGTGGCCAGCGGGGTGGCCGAGTGTGTGGTCGCCTACCGAGCGTTCAACGAGCGTTCCGGCATGCGGTTCGGTCAGGTGCAGACCGCGCTGGCGGGCTCTGCCGGCGCAACGGCAAATTCGACGCAGGCCGACAACGCGTTCTCCTATCCGCACGGTCTGTCCACGCCAGCCGCCCAGGTGGCGATGATCGCCCGGCGGTACATGCACGCCTCAGGCGCGACCAGCCGGGACTTCGGCGCGATCTCGGTGGCCGACCGTAAGCACGCTGCCAAGAACCCGAAGGCCTACTTCTACCAGAAGCCCATCACTATCGAGGACCACCAGAACTCGCGGTGGATCGCAGAGCCACTGCGGCTGCTGGACTGCTGCCAGGAGACCGACGGTGCGGTCGCGCTCGTGGTCACTACTGCGGAGCGGGCCAAGGATCTGAAGCAGCCGCCGGCCGTCATCACGGCGGCGGCGCAGGGCTCCGGCGTCGACCAGTACACGATGGTCAGCTACTACCGGCCAGAACTCGGCTTGCCCGAAATGGGCTTGGTCGGCGACCAGCTGTGGGCACAGTCCGGACTGTCGCCGGCTGACATCCAAACGGCGGTGCTCTACGACCATTTCACCCCGTTCACCTTGATCCAGTTGGAGGAGCTGGGGTTCTGTGGGAAGGGTGAGGCCAAAGACTTCATTGCCGACGGCGCGATCGAGATCGGTGGGCGGTTGCCGATCAACACCCATGGCGGTCAGCTAGGTGAGGCCTACATCCACGGTATGAACGGCATCGCCGAAGGTGTGCGGCAACTGCGCGGGACATCGGTCAACCAGGTCGACGGTGTTGAGCATGTGCTGGTCACGGCCGGGACGGGTGTGCCGACGTCGGGGTTGATTCTGGGGTAGTTGCCGATCAGGCAATTGCCTGATGGTTGTCGTTCGGCTGCTGTGCACGCTGTTGGATCCCGGCGTGGGTCTCCCTGAAGCGATACGCTGTTACCCCGTCGAACCGAGCCCTCCAAAAACGTATGCTCTGCCGGCTTGTGTGTTTGCCACCTTCGAGTCTGGTGAACATTGGTGTCGAGGAAGCTTGCGCCCGGTCGTTCCGCTCCAACCACTGATCCGGCTGTCCTGGACAGCTCGCGAATGTATGCAACTCATTCAGCGCTTGTCCCCACGAAGCGTTGGGCCTCTCAAGGAAGCTGCCGGTCGTCTTCGCCCCCGGCGATGTAGCCGTGGGAACGGAGGCGTGTCACGCCAATCCAAGCCCAATGAGCCCTATCGTCCCGGTTGGATGCCTGGTTAATGCCTAGCGGAGGCGACGCAACGATGCTCGCCTCCGCTAGGCCAACATTGACCGCCTTCGCTGGTTATGTCGACGTCAGGCAGTCAGCGCGGGAGCACACCCGGTACCCGGCGTGATAGATCACCGCCGTCGCTCTCGCATCACCCGCCCGGTACAGGCCCTCCTTATAGTAGGTGAACGTGTCACCGGAGTTCATCGTCGGACCGTTCCACTGCAACCCGCCACCTCGAAGTGTCTGCGGCACTCCGTCATACCACAACTTGACGTAACCACTGGACGTCCTCGACCATTTGATCTCCATCGTGACCTTATGCCACTGATCGGTATCAATTGGGGCACTCCACAACACCGTCGCGTTCTGCCCTGTGCGCAAAGCCCATTGCGTGGGGTACCCGTCCCAAGTGTTCCAGCCGAAAGCCACTGGGGGGCTCCCCGGGCCATCGCCGTGCCACTGATTTGTGACGCCCCAACTGCCGTTGTTGGTCCAGCCTGACGGGAATTTCGTCCAGAACTCGTAATAGCGGACCTCCCCTTCTCTGCCGCCGGTGATGCTGCTGTTCCCGCCGCCCGACACCTCGGTGCGCTCCGTGCCCGACCCTGCCGGTATATCGCCATCACCGTCACGCAGCTCATATCGTGCGACATAGGCGCCTGCGGGATCGTATTGGATAGTCACCGGGTAGCCGCCCGGATAATACTTCGGCGGATCGTTGACCAGCTTGTTCTGTATTACCGGCCACTGGCTTAAATCGCCGGTGCTGTAGTCGCCGACAAACAGTGGCGCCGAAGAGGCCGGAGGCAATTCAGATGCCACATTGTTGGCGACGATGACGGTGACCGGTGCCGAGGTGGCGATGTTGCCGGCGGCGTCACCGGCTAGCGCGGCGACCGTGTAGGTGCCGTTGTCCGCCGGGGTGGTGTTCACCGTAAGCGTGTAGGGCGCGCTGGTGTCCACGGAGCGAAACGGCGTGTTGTTCACCAGGAACTGCACGCCGGTCACACCCACGTTGTCGGTGGCGGTGGCGGTCAGGGTCACGGTGCCCGACACCCGTCCGGCGGTGCTGGTGATCCTGACCACAGGTGCAGTTGTGTCCGCGGCCGCGGCGGCTAGAAGGGCCGGTGGGGCGGCCACCTGCGCCTCCTCCGAGAATAGGGTGGCCTCAGCCGCCACATCGTCGGCACTTTGAGCGCTCTGTACCCCGAGTTGCGCACTTTGTCCTGCGTCTTCACGCAAGGACCGCTCAGATTCGCGGCGCACCCAGCCCAGCATCGCCATCGTTAAAGCTTCTTCGCCGGGAGCAGTTGGAGTTTTCGTGTTATCTGCTGCCGTTCCAGCTTCGGCCAGTTGCTCTCCCACCTTCCTTTGCGCCGTCGGAGGCGCAGCGACGAAGGTTGGCGCGAAGGGGAGCTGCTCCGACTCGAATTCCTCCGACTCTCTTGTCTGAGCGGTCAGGGGAGCCAGTGCGTCCTGTAGGGACTTCGTCGCGTTGGGAAGGGCGGACGTATCTACAGCGGATAGAACGCCGTTGTTGCTCCGCGGAAGCATCCGTACTCGCCGCTCGGCGTCGGTCGCAAATTTGCCATCAGCCACCCGCCGCATCGCTGTGATATGTGCGGCTGCCCGAGACTCCTGGCCGGATGTTCGGTCTGCCCGCTTCCCGCGCGTGGCGAACTTATCCGCACTGATTTTGTGGTCTGCCGCACCCGGCTGCCGGTCTGTCAATCCGTCTTTCACCGGGGATTCCGACAGTCCGGCGCCCACTGCCGGCGCGCCGAGGCTTGGGGGTTCGGCAACTGCTGTCGCTGGCTGGTCGACCGCATCCCCGCCGTCCTTGAAGGCGGTGCCGGCCCTATCACTCGGCTCTTGAGTTGGAGTTTTGTCGGCAGCTCTAGGCGCAGGATGGCGCCGAGTGGAGCTGGACTTCTCGGGGCCGCCACCACCGCTTGTGGCCGAACCGCGAACAGAAGCGGGTGCTGTCGGATCGGATGACCTCGGGCCGAGGTGGCTCAACCCATTTCGCGAGGTCTGTTGCCGCCTACTGTCCGTGGGGCTAATCGATGATCTGTCCGAGCCGGACGTTCCCGACGCGGTTACAGACCTCGGTAATTTCGCGGACCCACGCGTCGGCTTCTGAGACGAACTGCTGGGTGGCGAACTCGACGAAGGCTCCCGAGACGGCGAACCGGAGGAATCCGCATCACCCGTGTCTCCCGAGGCGACACCGCTTCCTGCGGCGACGGCCGCCCCTAGCCACAGGGCCACCGCCACCTTCCCGACGTGACCCCTATACTCTGCGATCATCCCTCTACTCCAATAATCCCCCGATTTACTCCAAATGTCCCTCCCGGTTCCGACGGAATCATACAAACAAAACTCCGATTTGCAACGCCCAGATGTCGTAGATAACACAGATAACAGAACTATTACATGTCAATAACGTTTCCAATTTACTCCTGTTTCTGCTGGTCAAGGACACCTCGATTGACGAACGCATCCCAGGTGGGACAAGGGTCAAAACTGTGATGCACATCACATATTGCGGTCCCCGCGACGGTGGTGGCTGCGTTCGTGGCACCGCGGTGGAAACCGACCTCTAGGCCACGCTAGCAGCGGAAATGTCGAATATCTTCGAACGTGGACCATGCCGGAGCCGCTCGAACGCTCCACCGGTCAGCGCGATCATTCGCTGCGCGCAAATGACCGCGTGGACTGCAAGGTCTGCGCACCGACGTGCGTAGGAAGGGGCCCTGAATGATCCGCGCGGTAACCCCATAGAGCTTCGCCTAATAACCGCATAGCTGGACTGTGATTTCGCTAAGTATTAAATCTCTTCTAACGCTAATTACCACGCTATGGCAAAGGATTGAGGAGTTCCTCGGGGTGCCGAAAGGTCGATGCGCTGGACACGTGCTGCGGCACCGTCGGATGTTGAGCACTGGGGTCTACGCCAGGGTCGACATCGAGGCGCTGCTTTCCGCCCTCAGCGAACACGGCACGACCGGATTCGTGACCCAGTAGCGCCCGCAGCACCGCCAGGTCCACACCGGCCTCGGGCCAGCGCGGTACCGAAAGTGTGCCGCAGCGCATGCGGATGCCCGGCTGGCACCTCGGCCTACCCCAGACCGAGCACCTCCGCCGAACGCAGCCCGGAAAACAGCATCCACGATCGCCCGATCCCGCTCGGTGCGCAGGCTCCCAACAGCGCCGTCGTCTCCTTGCGGTCCCGACCGCGCAGCCGCCGCCGCGGCTTCCGTACCGTAACCGCGAGCGCTGCTTGGGCTTTCGCGGGTGAGTCAGCAGACCACTATGCTCACCGGCGGCGCTGCCGCGCCAGGCCGCCGTTCGGCACCGGATTGGCCGCCGATCCATCCCGCATCTGCCGATACGAGAGGAACCCGAAATCGCCGCCAGCCGGCCATTGATCGTCGTCGCCGCATACCCGACGCTGCGTCCGTCGCGGATCGAGTACACGTTGCCGCCGGGCCCACCCGACGTCGACGCCGAACGGACCCGGTTGACCGTCTCTGCCGATGACGACGACGTGTTGTGAATCGTCGTTGAGGGTGCCGGTGGGTGTGATCGTTGTCAGTGCGGGTTGATCTCGTTGGTGTTGGCCGCGGTGGAAGCTGCGGCCTTGAAGGCATCTAACTGTATGAACCAGCGGCCGAGCCGCGTTGCGCCCACCAAGGTGGTGTACGAGCAGAGCACACCAGTTCCCGCAATGGGTGACCGGCAAGGCTCATCGGATCTGGCCATCCCAAATTTGGGCACGCGCCTCCCATGGCGCATTTGCTTAGCACCCGGGCTGCGATACGGCGCGGGCATAACCGGCGGTCTGGTACCCGTACTCGTACACCCATCTTGCCGGGGAGACGTGATCGGGGCTGGCCTGCATGACAAGATCCCCATCGAAGCAACGCCCTAGGATGAACCGAGCCCGTGAGACGTGTGGTCGGAAGGTGACCACAATTACCGTGTGCCATCCGTGCTGTGATGCCAACCGTCGCAGTTCCCGTCCTTCCCCTTTGGTGGTCTGTGGATCGGGGACAAAGCAATGCACGACTACTCGGGCCGGTGGCTTGGTGCAGAAGTTTCGCTCCCAGACATTGGCGGCCCCTTGCGGGTTGGACACCACAAGGTTGGGTGCCCAACCCTGTTTGGCGAGGTCCAAACCGTACAGGTAGCGCTCTTTTCCGAAACCGCCGAGCACAAGTATCGCGTCGGCATGACGCAACGGATCAACCTGAGGCCGCATGTACGCGGGATATCCGCTCACCGCCACCAGGACTGGCAGCAGGCATGCTATTAACCCGCTGCGCCACGGTCGGCGTTTGCCGGACGAACCAGCGCCAAACACGGGGCGGCGGGTGCCCTGCGGCTTCGCAGGCGCCGGCCCAGGGTCGGTCACGCCTGCATACGGTATCGGCATTAGTCAGTCCGGTTCTGTCGCGGGTCACATCTCATGCGCCGGCGCTCGCTTGCTCTGCTGCGTTGCGCGAGTTCGGCCCTTGTCGAGATATTAGCTGTCATATGAGACAGCGTCGAATCATGGACCGTCGCACCCGGGTCCTCCGCGCCCGGTAGTAGTTGAGTGGTAAGGGGTGGAGGTGAACCGTGCGAAAGCAGAATCGCGTTGCCAAAAGAGGGAAAGCCCGCTGGTATCGGGTGGCGCTGGCGAGCCTGACACATTCGCGTATCGAGGCATACACGCAGCAAAATAGGGATTTATCGGGTCTCTGCGGCAAATCGTTAGCGGATCTACAATCGCGCTGTCAAGTAACAAGAATGTTTCCTCGGATCGGTCTTGCGACACTCGTCAGACGATGGTACTTTTCGCAAAGTGATAGCGAGGCGGACGCCTTGGTGAATCTCGTGAGCTAACCTCAATGAGTTTGCGATTCGTGATTCGCTCAGACCGTCTCGCGGGGGAAGGGGGCGGTGTGCCACGCCAATCGGAGCTTGACCATCCCCGCTCGATGCCCGGTTGGATGGCTGGCGGAGGCGACGCAATTGAGCTCGCCTCCGCTGGCACACCGATGAGACAAGAGGGTCATTGACATGCGGGCGCTGGTCACCGGTGCCGCCGGATTCATCGGATCCAACCTCGTTGACCGTTTGCTCGCCGACGGCCATCAGGTGGTTGGCGTCGATAACCTGCGCGGCGGCCCCGAGGAGAACCTTGCCGGAGCACAGAGCTTCGGTGAGCACCATGCGGGCAGGTTCACCCTTGTGCGCCTCGATATCCAAGCGCCCGAACTCGGCGATATCGTCGAGGGCTCCAACCCACAGGTGATCTTTCATCTCGCCGCCCGCGACGACCACGGTCATGCCTTCGCCGATCCCCAACTCGACGCGCGCACAAACGTCCTGGGAACGATCAACCTCTGTGAGGCCAGCCGGCGGGCCGGCGTACGGCGGATTGTCTACGCCGCCTCGGGGAACTCGCGGTACGGACGGCAACCCCGCTTCGTCGACGAAACCGGTGCGCTCGACCCTCGATCACCGCACGCCGTCGCAAAGCTTGCCGGAGAGATGTACCTTCGCGCATATGCTGAGCAGTACGGGATCTCGCCGATCTGCCTGGCTTTGGGCAACGTATACGGGCCACGCCAGGGCCGCCACGGTGAGTCGGGCATCGTCTCGGTTCTGGGCAGCGCGCTGATCACCGGAAGCCCTTTCGTGATTCATCGCGACGCGGTCGGCGGTCATGACTTCGTATTCGTCGATGATGTGGTCGACGCCTTTGTTCTCGCTGGTGGTGCGCCGGGCCACCTGACCGGTACGTACAACATCGGTACCGGCCGCCTTACCACCTCGTCGGAGGTCTACCGGCTCATGTGCGCCGCACTGGACGGGACACCGGCATCGGGTCCCGACGACTTCGAAATCGACGACTCACGCGCGCTCACACTGAACTGGGCGAAAGCCCGCGATGAACTCGGTTGGCGCCCCTGCGTCGATGTCCAGGAAGGTATCCGGCGCACGTTGGGATGGCTGTCGACCGTCTTGGAGGTCGAAGGCCCGATGCTTGCGAGCGCCTGAATTCCGACCTTGTCCCGGTGCTGCTGGTGCCTGGCCGACAGTTGGGCCGGGAAATAGCCGGCCCTGACGTTCGACGGATGCGCGCCGAGCTCTGGTACCGGCTTTTTCGGCGGCTGCGCCCACTGCCCTCGACTGAAAGTGGGTTCGGCAGCCTGGATCAGAGGGGATCCGGGGTCGCAGTGATTGCCAGCTACGTGAGGGCGCGCCAGTGATCGGGCCTATGCCGCCAGATCCGCCACCAGCTGGGCAGCCGCGGTCGGCTCCGACCGCCGATGAGGTGGAATCCAGGACCGACACCGACGATCCGAGCCGCTGCCCACCCTCGCCTCCTTCGGGTGGGGTTCCGGCTGGAGTCCTGCAAGGAGTGCCACCCCGGCCGGCGCTGATCCAGGTACCTCGGCGGATGAGCCTCGTCGAGATGTTTCGCATCACCGGTGCCGTCGTCGCCGCTGATGGGCGACCTCGAGTTTCCCCTCGCTCCGGAACCCTTCGAGTTTCCGGGATCCCGGTCCCGCGCGGCCAGCCGAGCCCGTGCGCGACGCGCCATGCTCGGTGCGGGTGCCCTGGTCATTTTCGGAGCGGCCGGCGGACTGGCTTTCTGGCTTACGAATCGACCGTCACCCGGCACCGAGGCGAACGAGGCGATGCCGCCATCGGTCACAACACCGGTGACAACCACACAGCTCAACCGCCACCCCGGCCTCGCGCCGCGACACCGAAGCCGAAGCACGATTGTTGCGTCTGCTTCCTGCCGGCTACGCGCCGGGCGTCTGCGAGCCGGTCGATTCGGTCCCCGGCGCTTCGGCTGTGGTCGAGTGCGGCAACAATACGGATCCGGGTGCCCCCACGACGGCAACTTTCACCCTCACGGCACACAAGGCCACCCTGGGTGCCGGGCTCGCGGGCGCGATACGGCCGGAAGCAGTGGTGATCTGCCCGGCAAACATCCAGTCGCCGGTTCTCTGCCCGACAGGCGTGTCGAAGACGTTTGGGGAAGTGCGTCGGTGATGATGGGGCAATGGTCGTGACGTAGGAGGGGGCCGGGAATGGCGGATGCTTCGGCTGATGGTTGGACTCTTCATTTCTACGACTTCCAGCAGCGGTTCGTATCGGTGGACGACCTGGTTCCAGGGTTGGGTGATGTCAAGACCTGGGCGAAGCGAAACGGTGCGCGTGATGGCACTCCGTTCTTCCTTGATCCGTGGGGCCGGGCGGATGTGTTGGTGAATGCCTACTGGCGAGATCCGCTGGTGCGGGGACGAGCAACGGGGACGTTGCGTCGTTACGCTTTGTCGTTGAAGGTGTGGCTGGATTTTCTGCACGCGATGGGCGTTCGATGGGATCAGGCATCGCGATCGGAACTGGCTGCGTTTAAGGAATGGCGTTTGTCGGCTGAGGAGAATCCTCAGCACGTGAGTCCAACTAGTTTCTGTGTCGATCGCGCGGCAATCCGCGGTTTCTACTCGTGGGCGGCCGAGCAGCACGGAATCGACAACCCCGTCCGGGCCCGTGCGATTGCCACGTCTTGGATGGGCGGGGGTCAAATCGTGTTGGAGAGCACACCGTCGGGAATGCGCAGGGCCGACGTGAAGTGGCTTACCCCGCAAGCATTTCGGTTGTGGCGGAACCTGGGGTTGCGCGGTTTCACGAGGGAGGGCGTGCCGCGCGACGATTGGCGGGGAGCTACTGAGGATCGCGACGTCGCGTTCGTGGAGGGGTTGTTCGGGACGGGTTTACGAATCGGCGAGTGGGCCAGCATGTTGACCATCGAGGTGCCCGAGTCGGGCTCTGAGGGGCTCGTGCGTTCGCGCGTGGCGTCTCATTGCGCGAAGGGCGGTAGCGGTCGAGCGTTCTGGATGCGGCGCCGCGTCGCCCAACAAGTCCACTTTTATCTGCAGGAAGGTAGTCGCACTGCTGCCATCGCCCGTGCGCAACGTGCCGGTCGCTATGAGCAGTTAGCCGATCGCTGGGTCGTTGAACACGTCCGCAAGGATGGGCAGCTGGAGGTCATTGATGCGACGGGATCGCGTCGTACTGTTCGGCTGGAAGCGCTCGGGCCGTCCACACGAATGACGTTGTTCCGCCGGGGACGTGATGGCCTGGAACCGATGTGGCTGTGGCTCAATCACGACGGGACACCTCGCCCCAAACATTCCTGGTACAAGACATTCGACCGCGCGAACTCTAGGGTCGCGAAAGCGCTTGCACCATCAGGGGGAACTCCGTTGTGGTGCCGTCCCCACATGCTGAGGCATTCCTTTGCGCTGCGGTGGTTTTGCATCGCCACGTTCGTGGCGTGGCGCCGTACCGACATGTTGACCAAGCAGGAGCAGCGCGACTTCCGTAATCAGCTTGGCGATGTCTGGTTTCTGCTGGCGACACTTCTCGGACACCGAAGTGCCGAGGTGACACGCAGCGTCTATCTCGAGCCGTTTCAGGCATTGCAAGTGGAGGAGCTCATCGCGTTGATGGATGCCGACGATCGACAATCCCTTGAGCGGCTTGTCGCAACAGTCGGCGTTGGTGAACCTCGTGTGTTGACAGTCCCAATGTGACGGGTCACCGGGCGGCGCAGCCGGATCCGGCATGGCGACCGGTATTGCGGCGACGCGGGCTGATCGTGACGTTCGTCAGCGAGGATGGCACTCAGTCGAAGGACTTCGACTTCGGATCCCTGCCGGGCAAAGACGGAATCCGCCGCGATTTCGCGATCGCCTTCGAGGACGCCACCGGTGTGCTGGGCGTATCCAAGCGGTTGAGGGGTGCTGGCGCGCTGTGGCAGTCTGCCCGGCACGCGTGCTGCTGGCTCGCCGAAAACCGGCCAGGAATGCAGGGACTGGCAGATTTGTCCGCCGCGGATGCCCGGCTCCTCGCCTTATCGTGTCGGGTACCCAGCGGTCCTGGCCCGTTGCATAGCCTGAAGACGCTGCTGCGTTGTAGTCCTGTCACCTCCGATGAGGCACGCCAGGCGTTCACGCGCGTGCGTCACCCGAAGACGAACACCGCACGCCAGCCCTATACCACCGAGGAGCTTCGCCGCATCACCGTCGTGGCACGGGGAATGGTGCGGCGCGCACGTACCCGATTGCGGACTCATTGGCAGATGGTCGACGACTATCGCGCGGGACAGTTCGATCACCTCCCCCGCGCAGACTCCCATCGTAGTCTGGCCGAAGTGCTCGATCACTGCGCCCGCGAGGGAGATTTCCCTCGTACTGCTTCGGGTGCACGGGCTTACGTGACGCGGCGGGTAGCCGCGGCGGCCGGTGGATGCCATCTTCAGTCGTTGCTGCATCTCAGCCCGGCCGAGGCATGGGCATTTGGTGTTCTCCTCGCTGGACTGACCGGCCTGAATCTGTCGACGCTGGACTCGCTGCCCGCGCCGCACCGACACGCCAGCAGCCCCGATGAACCCGGCATCGTGTTCGTCAACGCCAACAAGCCCCGTCGTGGGAAACGGTCGGTCATGACGGTGCCGGTGACCGCGCTGCGCCCCGAACTGCGGCCGCTTGGTGGGCAGAATCGGCGTGCGGCAGTGGCCAACGCGTCACTGACGACCGCGTACGGAGTCTTCATGTTGCTGCTGGAACTGACCGCACCGGCCCGCGCGCTGACCGGGACCCAGCGCGCTTTCATCTACTACAGCGCCCAGCCCGACTACGTGGAACAGAAACTCTTCGGATACGGGATAAGTAGCACAGCCTCCGGAGTGAATACGCGACGGCGATGGTTGGCGCCATGGTTGACCGGTGATGCCGACCATGACGGCTTGCTCCTGGGGATCAGCATGGATCGGCTGCGCAAGACCTACCTGGAGCAGGTACGAAAACCCGCGTCCCACACCCCGGCGACGTTGGCTCGCTACCTGAGTCGCATGGACCCTGTCAGGAACGAGGGCTTCCAGATCGTCGCCGAAGCTCTCGACGAGCAGGTCGCGCGCGCACTGGCTCGACGGTCGATCACGGTACAACCGGAAACCGACGACACTGGATCCGGCCAGGACGCCGTGCTGGGTACGTGCGCCGATTTCGAGCACTCGCCGATCGACGGTCAACAGTGCCGCCAATCGTTCATGGCATGCCTGGACTGCAGCAACGCCCGCGCCTACCCGCGCCACCTACCGATTCAACTGGTCGTGGCCGACCGGCTTCGCGGCCTACGCCAAGAGATGCCCATCGGGCAGTGGATCGCCGATCACGCGGGTCCCCTCGCGCAACTGGACGACATCTTCGCCGAGTACGAACAGGCCCAGCTGAGCGCCGCGCGCGCCGAGATCACCGACAGCGATCACCAGACGGTCAACCTTCTGCTGACAGGAAACCTCGAAGCATCATGACCCACCCAGCTCAAGCGCCAGACGTCGTGGCAGGTCTCGACGTCGGTCCCGCAACAGAGGTCGTGGTCAACCGCACGCTTCACATCGACGGGATCCGATGCCGATTCGGCGACCCGGTGTGGGATCTGTCCGCGGCGATCGAAGACCGCCACAGTGCAGGACAAGCCGTGCACTGGGAGGGGTTCCCGATGCCATTTCGCCATGCCTGCAAGCTCTACCTGTTCGCCCTGCTCAACATCGTCGACGACGCACCCCGCCTTGACAGTGCCCGATCGCTCTATCCGCACATCAAGACGATCTGGGGTGAGCTGGTGCCGTTACGCCGGTTCACGACGTGGCTGCTGGAGCGGGGTGTCACATCGTTCGATCGGGTCAGTGCCGGACACCTCGACGACTATCTGCACCACGTCACCGAGGCCAGCGGTGTCAGCGCCGAATCCAAACGCTCGGCGCTGCAGGCCATCAAGCGTCTGCACCTGTACCGGGATGTCCTGCCCGCGCATTGCCGGCTCCCCGCGGGTCCGTTGTGGGGCGGTGCGAGTGCACGAGGGCTCGCCCACTATGAGTCATCCTGGGGAAAGCCGAACACAACCCCGCGCATTCATCCCGATGTCATGGAGCCGCTGCTCTCGGCGGCGTTGGTGGTCACCCACACGGTCGCCGCCGATCTCCTTCCCGCAGCGCGCAACCTTCTCGCGATGCGGTATCTAGCCCATCAGGTCGCGCCGGACATTCGTCGGGCTCGTACTCGCACGGTGTCGGTGTTCGATACAACTAAGCAGCAACTTGAATGCGTGCTTGCTGCACTGGGCCGCAACGATGCCTCACTGCCAGGTATTCGGACGGGCGACACGACCAGTGTCGATCTGATGGGGTTGGCCGTGGGTGGGTGGATGCACCACACCGAACTGAAACGCATGAAAGAGACCCCGGTCCTGCTAGCCAAGTATGGGTTGCCGATCGACGTGGACATGTTGCGCGCCAGCACATTCGGCGCCATCGGCACGCACTGCTGGCGCACATTCCCTGTCGATGCGAGTGAACTCGTCGAACTGCTGCGCCACGTTACGACGGCCTGTTTCGTCGTGATCGCCTACCTGTCGGGTGTCCGTACCGGAGAGGCGCTCAACCTGCGACGCGGGTGCATCAGCCGGGACTCCAAGTTGGCGTTGACACTGATGTCCGGCCACCAGTTGAAGGCCGAAGGCCCGCGCAGGGACCGATCGCCGGCCACGATCCCGTGGGTCGTGACCGACGAAACCGCCCATGCCGTCAGCGTTCTTGAGCAGATCACGGTGAGCGATCTACTCTTTCCGGGTTTCAAGCTGTTCTCCGAGGACCAATTTCGCTTCGGCGCTACCCGGACGAGAACACCCGGCTCCATCAACACTGACATCGCCAGCTTCATTGAATGGTTCGACCGTGAGGTCGTTCCAGCAGTCAGCCATCCGCTGATCGGCGCCGATCCGCACGGCGCAATCCAGGTGCCGCGATTGCGACGCACACTGGCATGGCATATCGTCCGGCGGCCCGGTGGAACGATCGCCGGTGCAACGCAATACGGCCACCTGCACACACAAATGATCCAAGGTTATGCCGGCGGAGCTGATGCAGGATTCCTCGACGACATCACCTTCGAACAGTTTCTGCACCGTGCTGAGATCATCCACGACGATTCCCAAAGACTGGAGTGCGGCGAGCACGTCTCCGGTCCGGCTGCCGATGAGTACCGGGCCCGCGTTGCCAGGGCAAGCACATTCGCGGGTTTGACGGTGACCACCAAGAGGCAAATCGACAACGCACTATCGAACCCCGACTTGCAGATCCACCACGGCGCGGTCGTGACGTGCGTGTTCCGGCGCGCCACCGCAGCCTGCCTGGAACCTGCCGACAGCTCCGCTGAACCCTTCTGGAGTCGGTGCCGTTTGGGCTGCGTCAACGCCGCCCGCACCGACCGCGACGCCGGCAACCTTGGCCAGCACGTCACAGCACTCGAACGTGACCTGGCGACTCTCGCACTCCCTGAACCACTGCGGCAACGAATTCAGTTCCGCCTGATCGAGCACCGAAAGGCCCTCGCAGAACACGAATCTAGCCGGCCGACGACGATCCCTCAGCGCGACGAGGAAAACGAATGACGCTCACGGGCGATGCCGCGGCAGGCAACGATGAGGAACGCCAGCGGGTTCGGGCCGCTATCAACCGCCTCCGGGACAACAAAGCCGAGCAGAGCAACGGCGCACACACCGTGGTGGCCTTGGCCGATGAGTCGGGAATATCACGGCAGAGACTCTACGAACATCACAGCGATCTGCTGAACGAGTTCAAGGCGACGGTCGGGTGCGGACCCGTCACCCCGAATGCCGAGGCTCTGCAACGACAACTTGCACAGGCCCGTGATCAGAACCAGGAAATGGCTGCCGAAAATGCTCAACTGCGAAGCAAGATCAGAACGCTCTCAGCGGTGATCACCGAACTGACCCACGAAACCTCCGGAGCCAACGTCGTAGTTTCGATGCCACGCAAACACCCGGGGCGGTGAGGGACTGTCAGAAGAACGGTGGATCTGATCTTGGTCTGACACGCCGGGCGTGAGCTTGGCGGGAAGGACTGACGATGTCAGAAACACTCGATGCCGTGGCGATGGAACTGGATCAACGGCAGCTCGCTGAGCAACTGCTGGCCCTATCCCACCCGGATCCGCCGGATTGCCTCCTATTACGAACGCGGCGGGCGAATCATCAGCATCTACGACACCGTCACCTTGATCATCATCGTGGTACTGGTGTTGCTGTTGTTCCTGACGCAGATGCACTACCTCAGCTTCATCACCGGCCTCATCGTGGGCATGCTGACCATGCAAATCTTCTTCCGCCGGTTCAGCCGCGTCCTGCCTGCGGAGCAGATGCCCGAAACACCCACGCCACCACGCAAACTCATGTCGTATGCCATCCAGGCCACACCGGGACTGGCGTGGCGCGAGATCGTGTTCATGACCGCACTGTTCGTGTGGGCGCTCGCCATGCTGCTCACCCACTTGCAGTTCCCCTAAAGGGGTCGATCACTCGAGGGAACGCCCCCAGTGTGTTCTGGTGCCGGACGCCTGACGGGAGTACATTCTGTCTTGGTGCGCCGGGAAGTCGGGTCGGCAGTCAGTTTGCCGACTCATGAAAGGTTCCCGTGTCCGCCATTTCGGCAGTGCCCGCGCGCATCGCGTCTGATTTCGCTATCTGCATCGACGGTGTGACCAAGCGGTTCGGCCGCATCCTGGCCGTCGACGACCTCAGGCTCACCGTGGCCGCCGGGGAGGTGTTCGGGTTCCTCGGCCCCAACGGCGCGGGTAAGTCCACGACGATTCGCGTGCTGCTGGGCCTGATCCGCCCGAACGCTGGCACCGCAACTGTTTTCGGCGATGCGGCCGGCGATGTCCGTCGATCCCACCGTCACCTCGCGTACGTGCCGGCTGACGTTGCGCTGTGGCCGGCCTTGACCGGCGCCGAGATCCTTGAGCTACTCGGCAATGTCGGTGCGCGCCTTGACGTCGAGTACCGCGCGGAGCTTGTCGACCGCTTCCAACTCGACCTGGACCGACCGGGCAAGACGTACTCGACGGGCAACCGGCAGAAGGTCGCGCTGGTCGCCGCGTTCGCCACCCGGGCGCCGCTGCTGGTGCTCGACGAGCCGACCAGCGGCCTGGATCCCTTGATGGAGCGCGAGTTTCGCCGCTGCGTCACCGAGGCCCGGGAGCGGGGCCAGACGGTGTTTCTCAGCTCGCACCAACTCGCCGAGGTCGAGGCCGTCTGCGACCGGGTGGCCATCCTGCGGGATGGGCGGCTCGTCGAGATCGACAGCGTCGCCGATCTGCGCCGGCTGCGCCGAACCGTCGTGGAAGTGTCCCACCGCGACGCGGCACCGATCCTGGACGATGTGGACGGGGTGTCGAATGTGGAGCGCCTCGACGGGCAGCGTCTGCGGTTTCACCTGGTCGGGCCACCGGCACCTGTCCTGCGGGCGCTCGCCTGTGCAGATGTCACCGCACTGGTGATGCGCGAGCCGACGCTCGAGGAGATCTTCCTCGACTTTTACGGCCAGGCCCCACGATGACCGCCGCTGCACTACCGGTGTACTCGGTGGCGCCGGTGCCATCGGCGGCGGCCGCCCGGGCCGTCGTTGGGCTCGCCATGCGCCAGGTTCGCCGCGGTGCGCTGATCGTCGCCGTCATCTGCGGGGCAATGTCGGCTGTCGTCGCCGTCCAGTACCAGACGACGTTCCGGGGCACGATCGATCAATCCGGTCTGCGGGCGCTCGTCGAAAACCCGGCGATCCGAATCCTGTTCGGCACACCGGTTGCCTTGGACGACGCCGGCGGGTTCACCGTGTGGCGCACCGGCACTCCATTGCTGGTCCTCGCCGGCGTATGGATTCTGCTCAGCGCCACCCGCATTACCCGTGGTGAGGAAGAAGCCGGACGCTGGGATCTTCTGCTCGCCGGCCGGCTGCGAACCGTCGATGTGGTGCTGCGCTGCCTGGGCGCACTCGTGGGATCGGCGCTGGCGATCGGCGCGGCGGTCGCAGTGGCGCTGGTGGCGGCCGGTACCGACGCCACCGGGGCCATGGTCCATGCCGCCGGAGTCCTGGGCGTCACCTTGACTTTCGCCGCCGCAGGCGTGCTGGCCGCCCAGATCATGCCGACCCGATCCGCCGCGGTCGGTCTAACAACCGGTGTGCTGGGTGTGGGTCTGCTGCTGCGGATGCTCGCCGATGGCGTGCCTGCACTGGCGTGGGCGGCGTGGACAACCCCGTTCGGCCTGGTGGCGCGCGCCGCGCCCTACGCCGACAACCGGGTGGCCCCGCTGCTGGTGCTGGCCGGTTTTCCGGTTCTGCTCGCGGGGGCTGCACTTGGATGTGCGCGGCGCCGCGACGTCGGCTCCGGGTTGGTGGCGGTGGCGACGAGCCGGGCACCCCGAAACGCGCTGCTGGGGTCGATTGGCGGGTTCGCGGTGCGCCGCGCGATGCGGCCCACCATCGGTTGGGCGACGGGTATCGGGGTGTACTTCCTTCTCGTCGGCGCCCTGTTCGCGTCGATCCTTGAATTCTTCGACGCCAACCCCCGCTTCGCCGAGCTGGCCGCCGGCGCCGGCTTCGGCGGCTTCGACTCGGTCGATGGATTCGCCGCGGCGCTGTTCAGCTTGCTGGCCGTTCCCACCGGTCTGTACGCGGCGACGCGGCTGGCCGCCATGGTCGCCGACGAGAGGGCCAGCCGCTGGACTCCGCTGTTCGCCGCGCCGAAGTCGCGAACGCGTCTGGTGTGCAGCGAGGTCGCGGTCACCATGGCCGGTGTCGTGGGTTTGCATGTCGCTGCCGCACTTGCCATGTGGACTGGAACCGCAATCACCGGTGCCCCAATGGGTATCGGGGCGGCGGTTGCCGGCGCGTTGAACACCGCGCCGATCGCGTCGCTCGGGCTCGGAGCCGCCGCGCTGGCCCTCGGCTGGTTCCCGTCCGCGGTCGGCGCCGTCGGCTCGCTGCCAGGGGTTGGCGGGTTCCTGCTCTACGTGATCACCCAGGGCACGCAGGCACCGAGCTGGTTGGTGAATCTTTCACCGTTCGGGCACCTAGCGGCCGTGCCGGACGCGCCGCCCGACTGGGCGGCCATCACAGCGCTCGCCGTCATCGGCGCGGTCCTGATCGCACTGGGCATCGCCGGATACTCGCGCCGGGACCTGAGCTCATGACCGAAGGAGACGATGATTACTGCCGCAACGGGGTTGGACGCCGCAACACGGTCGTATGGTGCTGACATGCATGCCGAGGAGATCGCCGAGGACTTCCCGGTGGTGACCATCGACTCCAATGCGCTCGACGCCGCCCGGATGCTGGCCGAGCACCAGCTGCCCGGCATCGTCGTCACCGACTCCTCGGGGCGTCCATACGCCGTGCTGCCGGCCTCCCAGGTGGTGCGGTTCATCGTGCCCAAGTACGTCCAAGACGATCCCTCACTGGCCGGTGTGCTCAACGAATCGACCGCCGACCGCGCCGCCGAGAAGTTGGGCGGCAAGACGGTGCGCGAGGTGCTGCCCGAGCACCTGCTCGACGTGCCCGCCGCCAACGCCGATGACACGATCATCGAAGTGGCCGCGCTGATGGCGCGGCTGCGAAGTCCGCTGATAGCCGTGATGAAGGATGGCAAGTTGCACGGTGTGATCACCGCATCGCGCCTGCTTGCTGCGGCGCTGAAGCACTGAACGACCGATGAGTGTCCTCGCGATCACGGTGTTCGTGATCGCCTATGCGCTGATTGCCAGCGATCGCGTCAACAAGACCCTCATCGCGCTGGCCGGCGCGGCCATCGTGGTCGCCGTCGGCGTGCTCGGCTCCGACGACGTGTTCTACTCCCGAGAGACCGGAATCGACTGGGACGTCATCTTTCTGCTGTTCGGGATGATGATCATCGTCAGCGTACTGCGGCAGACCGGCGTCTTCGAATACATCGCGATCTGGGCGGCCAAACGCGCGAAGGGCTCCCCGCTGCGGATCATGATCCTGCTGGTCCTGGTCACCGCGTTCGCCTCAGCCCTGCTGGACAACGTCACCACCGTCTTGCTGATCGCCCCGGTCACGCTGCTGGTCTGTGACCGGCTCGCGATCAACGCCGCACCCTTCCTGATCGCCGAGGTGTTCGCCTCCAACATCGGCGGCGCGTCGACGTTGGTCGGCGACCCGCCCAACATCATCATCGCCAGCCGGGCCGGTCTGACGTTCAACGACTTCCTCGTCCACATGACGCCGATCGTCGTGATCGTGATGGTCGTCTTCGTTGCGATGCTGCCGCGCCTGTTCCGCGGCTCGTTTCACGTCGACGCCGAGCGGGTCGCCGATGTCATGTCGCTGGAGGAGCGCGAGGCCATCCGCGATCCGCGCCTGCTCGTCAAGTGCGGGGTTGTCCTGGTCCTGGTGTTCACCGCCTTCATCGCCCACGGGGTGCTGCACATCGAACCGTCGATCGTGGCGCTGCTCGGCGCGGGCGTCCTCGTGCTGATCTCGCGACTGGAGCGCAGCGACTACCTGTCCGGCGTGGAGTGGGAGACGTTGCTGTTCTTCGTGGGGCTGTTCATCATGGTCGGCGCCTTGGTGAAAACCGGGGTGGTCGATGAGCTGGCCCGATCGGCGACCGCGGCGACCGGCGGGAATGCGTTACTGACGGTGATGCTGATCCTCGGCGTGTCTGCACCGGTGTCGGGCATCATCGACAACATCCCCTACGTCGCGACGATGACACCGATTGTCAGCGAGCTGGCCGCGGCCATGCCGGATCAGGTCCACCCGGACGCACTGTGGTGGGCCCTTGCCCTCGGTGCCGACTTCGGCGGAAACCTGACCGCCGTCGGGGCCAGCGCCAACGTCGTCATGCTCGGAATCGCGCGCCGCGCAGACAATCCCATCTCCTTTTGGGAATTCACCCGCAAAGGCGCGGTCGTCACCGCAGTCTCCATTGCGCTTTCCGCGGTCTACCTGTGGCTGCGGTACTTCGTCCTGGGCTAGGGAATTCGAGGAACGCCGCCTCAGCGTTCGGCGTAGACCGCACGCTCGATCTCCGATGCCGGACTGTGCCGGCCGGCCGGTTGGAGGTAGCGGGCGTTGTATTCGTCGGGCCCGGCCTGCTCTCGTTCGTGCCATCCGTACTCAGCGAGGAAACCGGCGACCTGCTCAGGGAGGAGGCCGAAACGCCAGAGCCCTTGTTTCACCACGAAATCCTGGTAGGTGCCCTGGGCGCCGTACGGCGAGCTTCCGTCCAGAAAGTCCTTGCGAACATAGGTGAACGCCAAGCAGCTGCCGTGCGCCACGTCGGCCAGATGGTGCAGGGTTTTCCGCACGGCAGCCTCGGTCAGGTATTGAGTCACGGCCTCCCAGACGAAGAAGGTACGGACCCCCGGTCCGTAGCCCGCGTGGTCCAGCCGGTCGCCGAGGTCATCGGTTTCGAAGTCGACGGGAAGCAGCGTCACTGCGGGCGGCACCCGGCCGAAGCACCGCCGCAGCGCCGCGGCCTTGCGGGCGATGTTGGTGGGCAGATCGACTTCGCAGACCGCGATCCCGGCGAGCTCGGGCAGGCGATACGCCCGGGTGTCGTAGCCTGCGCCCAGAATGACAACCACGTCAATACCTTTTGCGACGGCATTGACCAATTGATCGTCGATGTAGCGCTTGCGGCACAAGATGCTGGACCAACCGCCGGGAAACTTCTTCTCGGTCGCGGCGATCATCGCCCGCCGCGCCGGTGACCACCGTGTGATCCCGGCGGCGATGCGACCGCTCAACGGAAGCAGGCGCTGCGCCCACGGATCGCGGATCAACGGTGACGGTTCGTGCTGCTCGGCGGCGACGATGACCATCGGACCGAGCGCGGTTTGTTCGGCAGCATTGCTCACGGTGTACTCCTGGGTCGCGGGAACGAAACGCCGACCAGGCTTCCCGGCACACCGACGTCCAACTTAGCAGCGCCGACCTTCTGGTTGGCGCCGATCGCTGGTCAGGTGTTCTTGGCGAGGAAGCGCCGGAACAGCGGCCAAGTGACGGCCAGGTTGTAGACGACGCCGCCGAGGAGGTACGGCCACCACATGCCGTGGTCGCTGGCGACCCAGAATGCCTTGGCGGCCCAGTAGGGCGGCAGCACGCCGAAGGCCAGGTTCCAGCCGGAATCGATGAACCACGGCAGGCACGGCAGGCCGGCGATGAGCATGCCCAGGGCGCGGATCGCGGCCAGGCCCTGAATCTTGTTGCCGGCCACGGCCAGGATCAGCAGCAGCGTCACGACCCCCGACAGCCCGGCGAGCAGCCCGATCGGAATCAGGGCCGGAACCAGGCCGGGCTCGAGGATCCCGCTGAACGACATGGTCGCGACCACGTAGACGGTGGTCACTGCCATGACCGTTGCCGCACGATAAGCGAAGAAGGTGGACAGCGGGACCGGGGTCACCCGCAACGCGGTCAGGGTGCCGGCGTCGACCTCGTCCAAAACGAGGAATGCCGCCAGCCCGCCGGCGATGATGATGCTGGTCAGCAGCAGGAATCCAGCCAAGATCAGCGGATAGTAGGGGATCAGGTCGAACCCGTAGCGGTCGGCGAGCATCCCGGTGACGCGCGGTGTGAGCAGCGCGACGCCGCTGGTCCAGATGACGGGTGCGGCGACGAGCATGACCAGCAGTGGGTCACGATAGGTGCCGCGCAGGTCGTTGCGACCAAACGCGGCGAATGCCTTTGCACCAGCTGTAGATAACGTCATCACATTCCTCCGGACTTTGCGATGACGTAGCGGCTGAACAGCGCCTTGGCCGCCCCACACAGCGCCGCCACGCACACCGCCGGGTACGCCACCGCGTACACGGTTTGCCACGGCGTCAGGGTGACCTGGTCGAAGGCCGCCCCGAGCAGCAGCAGCGGCCCCTGCGTGGGGATCAGGTACAACAGCGAGTTGGGCCACAGGCCGCAGTAGTGCAGCACCGGCAGGTTCATCACCGCCAGCGGGATGGTCGCGGCCAGGAACCAATCACTGACCGAAGCGAAGGGCAGTGACGTGGTGAACCCGACCAGCAGCATCAGCAGCGTCCCGAGCACGACGCCGATCAGCAGCGGGGCGGGGCGGTAGGAGAATCCGTGGGCGATGGTGGCGACGACCAAAGCCACGCATAGTGAGATCAGCAGCAGCACTGTAAGTTTGGCGGCCAGGTATTCCCAGAACCGCAGCGGGGTGGAGATGACCGCGCCCAGGGTGCGCTCCTGCTTCTCGAAGAACACCGTGCCCGCGATGAAGAAGAACCCGATGATCGAGATGTCGCCCAGCAGGATGTAGGGCTCGGCGATCGGGCGCAGGCTTCGCGACATCGGGAGCAACACGGCCAGCCAGATGAGTCCGGAAAACACCGCGGCGTGCAGGAACCGCTGCCGGATTTGAAGGGTCAGCTCGAGCCGCAGGGCACTCGTCAGCCGGGTCATGACAGCCGCCTCCCGGTGACCTCAACGAAGACGTCGTCCAAGCTGGCTTCCCTACTGTGAATGGTCTCGACGTGGTGATTCCGTAGCACTTCGTGAAACGCCGGGTCGTCGGCCAGGCCGTCCATCGCGAACTCCGCGGTGTCGAGGCCGCCGTTGTTGCCGCGGTACTCCACGCACACAACCCGTTGACTACGAGCAATTTTCAGCTCGGCGGGCGTGTCGAGGGCGACGATCTGGCCGTCGACCACGAAGGCCACCCGGTCGCACAGCTCGTTGGCGGTGACCATGTCGTGGGTCGTCAGAAAGACCGTGCGGCCGCGAGCCTTCAGATCCGCGATGATGTTCCTGACGTTGCGCGCGTTGACCGGATCCAGCCCGGAGGTCGGCTCGTCGAGGAAGAGCAGCTCCGGGTCGTTGATCAGCGACCGCGCGAACGTCAGGCGCATCTGCATTCCCTTGGAGTACTTGCCAACTCGGGTGTTGGCATCGTCGGACAAGCCGACCGCATCCAGCAGCTCCATCGGGTCCAGCGTCGTGCCGTCGTAGAGCGAGGCGAAGAAGCGTAGGTTCTCCACGCCGGTGAGCTTCTGGTAGTGGTTGGGCAGCTCGAAGGAAACGCCGATGCGTTGGTAATAGTCCGGGCCCCACGCGAGCGGGTCCCGCCCCCACACGGCCGCCTCACCGCCGTGTCCGCGGAGCAGGCCGATGAGCAGCTTCTGGGTGGTGGATTTGCCCGCGCCGCTGGGGCCGAGGAATCCGAAGATCTCGCCGCGGCCGACGGTGAAGTCCATGCCACGCACCGCCGGTTCGGGTGACTTCGGATAGGTGAAGGTGAGCCCGCGGACGCGGATCACCTCGGTCGTGACGCTCGATGATGTGGCTGCGGCCGTGACGGTCTGCATATGCTCAATCGCCTTTGGGTCGGCGCGGCACGTCGGTCGGACCGCCGTCACCGCGCATACGGTTACCAGATTCCGACCAGACTTCCCGGAGCACCGGCAGCCACTATACTGAAGCTTCAGAGATTTGTGAAGGATCGTGGCGGGGAGGGGATTCCGGTGACCGAGGCCGCAGATCCGAACGTAGGTGCCGAGCAGCTTGCGCTCGTTCTGTCCAGCCACGGGCTGCAACGCATGACCGCCCGGGTTCTGGCCGCCCTGCTGTTCACCGAACAGCCCACCATGACGATGGGCGAACTGGCCGACCAACTCCAGGCGAGCTCGGGCGCGATCTCGGGCGCCATCAAAATGCTCACCTCGGTTGGCCTCGCCGAGCGCGTGCCCGCGCCGGCCAGCCGCCGGGACCACTACCGGCTGCGCGACGACGCCTGGGCGCTCCTATTCACCAACCAGAACGCAGTCATTTCAGCCATGCTCGCGGCCGCCGAGGCCGGGATCACCGCCACCGGGTCGAACAGCCTGGCCGGGCAGCGCCTCACCCAGATGCGCGACTTCTACGCCTTCCTGCTCTTGGAGATCCCGGCACTGCTGGACCGCTGGCGCCAACAGTCCATGCCAGCCGCTCACCGGGACCGCGGCCGGTCGATGTGACCTCATCCCCCCACCAGATCCCACAGATGCTGTCGTCGGGTCTGGGCACTTGCAAGACCGGCCAGCCGGCGTCCCGACTCGTCTGGCCGGCACAGCAGGAGTCACCGTGCCAACCATCGCCACTTCTACATTTCGCGGTGGTTCGAGCAGACCCTGCCTGTTCGGGCAGAACCAAACCGGGCCCCGAAACTAGCGCCAGACCCTGAAGCCACCCAAGATGACGGAACCCAAGCCAGCAATGGTGGGATCGGTGTGGTCACAGCTGGGCCAGCACCACGCGCAGTTCGGCAGCCAGGTCGCCGCCTCTAGAGTAGTACATCGGCCCGGCACCGTCGGACAGCAGCAGGCGTAGCCGCGCGACACCGCGCGCGCTCACCGGGCGCGGACCAAGCAGGCGCAGCACGACTTGGTCGATTAAACCCACTGCGGCCGCGACGCCTGACCGGTCCACGGGGATTGTTGCCGACATCCGCGGATGACGTGAGTGGGTCTCGGAAACACTGTGTTGCAGGGTTTCGGCGAGCGTGCGTCGCTCGTCTGCCGACGCCAATCGTGCCACGTGCGCCGCGAGGGCGCTGCCGGGCTCGGGTGCGACGCCGGCCGCGAGCTGCTTGTCGAACCGGGTCGCGTACAGCTGCGCGATCACACGGTTGATGATCGACGCCTCGGCGAAGGTGTTCTGCAGCGAGTCGTCGACATGGTGATGCCCTAGAGTGACCATCCCGCGAATCAAGTCGTGCATCGCCGGTACTCCTTGACGATCGCCGTCACCATTGATTATGCCCCCGTTTTCGGTAGTCGCGGTGCTCAGCTCAGCAAACCAAACGGCCGCCGAAGGTGACGAAAGAAATGAGTCTCGCCCCCAGCGCGGAAACACAAGCCGCCGCACCGCGGATTCCCCGGACGCGCATCGCAGGCCACGACGAACGCGCTACTTCCCGTCGGCGCAGGACATCGCCGAAGCGCTCGACGATCCCGACCCGCCGCGGGGTGTCAAACCGCTCATCGGGTTGCCCAGCGCCGTCGGCGCGGACGCTACAACCGACGAAATCCTCGCCAAACTCGGCGGCCGCGGTGGCACGGGCCTGCCCGTGCTGAACGAGGATCACACCGCACTGATCGGCTGGATCACCTACGAAGCGGTGCTCGCCAAGCTCCGCCCGAACACCACCACCCCAGGGCCGACGACATGACGATGGACACCGCACCGCCCAGCGGCGCTGCAGTGCTGGCGGATTGGACGTCGGCACCCGTTGCCGACCTACTCGTCACGCTGGTGCTCGCCGTCTATCTTCTGCTGCTGATCCAACTCGGTCGCACCGGGCGACCCTGGCCGGTCCGACGAATGGTGTCAGCGGTTGCCGCCGCCGCGATCCTCGTACTCGTCGTCAACAGCCCGCTGGCGATCTACAGCCACCACCTCTTCTGGGTGCACATGATCGTGCACCTGCTACTCATCACGGTGGCGCCCGCGCTAATAGTGTGGGCACAGCCAATTCGGCTGCTGCACAACGCCGCCGGCCCCACGACCCGGCTCCGTCTCGACAGCTTCCGCGGGAGCAGGCCATTCCATTGGCTGATGACACCGCGCTTCACCGTCCCCCTCTATGCGGCGGTGCTGGTGCTCACCCACCTGACCGGCTTTTAACAGGCCATGAACCAGCACCTGTGGATCCACGACAGCGAACTGGCTCTATATCTGATCACCGGCTACCTGTTGCTCCTCCCCTTGGTCGGCGAAGAGCTGACCACCGACCCGCCGCTGGCCCCGTTCCTGAGTTTTGTCATCGTCGCGTTCTGCATGGGCCCTGACACCCTCGTCGGCGTTGTGTTGATGATGACCAGAACTGCCCTCGCGCCCGCGTACGCCGGCTCCCGAAACTGGGGCCCGTCCGCCCTTGCTGACCAGTCCATGGCCGGGGCCATCGTGTGGTTCGCCGGCGACGGACTGATGATGATCCTCTTGGTCATCATCGGCGGCCGATGGATTGCCCGCCGCAACGACTCAGGCGCGAGCCTGGGCCCGTGGCTGGACCGCATCCGCCGACAAACGACCCTCGGCGCCGGCGCCGACTCGTCGATTGACCTTGACGACGACGACGCGGCACTGGCCACCTACAACGCCCGCTTGGCCGCAATGCACGGCCGACAAACCTAGTGAGCTTCCTACTCGACGATTCGCATGCCGATGCTCGAGCACCGCGGGCGGCGACGCCACGTCACGTCCCTCGTTCGAGCGGACGTTCAGGGCTTGTCACTGACTCGGCGGGATTCGGTGCGCTGCTTGGTGCTCGTGTCGGACAGTCGTTGCTGTGCGGCGGTGAACGCCCGGGCCCCTTGAATGAGAGCGTCGCGGTCTTGGCCGCTCATGTGGTCGGCGACCTCGCCGAACGCTCGGATGCGTAGCGCGACCAGTTCGTCGAGGATGGCGCGGCCCGCGTCGGTGAGTTCGAGCAAGGTGGATCGCCGGTTGCTCGGTGCGGGGCGGCGAGTGATCAGGCCGGCCTCCGCGAGGCGGTCGCTGAGCCGGCTTGCGGTGGAGGGCACCAGGCCGAGGTCGTCGCCGAGTTCGCCCACCATGCTCGGGCCGCGGCGGTCGAGCGATTGGAGGGCTCGCAGCGGTTCCAGACCCACACTGTTTTCCACGTGTTCGAGGACGGAGACGTTCAGCGCGAACAGTCCCCGGGTGGCTCGTTCGAGCCTGACGGGGTATTCCACGGCTTCCGACGAGCCGTTGGCGCGGCTGTGCTTGCTCGTTGACGTCATGTGCGGCCTTCCTCCGTTCCGGAGAATACATCCAGCCAGCACCATATGCACCTTGCACTAAATGCGAATTGGATATTGTTCATGGTGCAACGATAGGCGTAGTGTGAGAAAGGGTTGGCGATTCACCCGTTGAGCGGCAGGCCATTTCCGAGCGTTCCGCATTGGAGGAGGCAACCGATGAAGATCGTGAAGAACGTGCGACCGCCGTCGGGGGTGAGCCGGGCTTTGTTCCGCGCGCCGATTTACGTCTATCGGCTCGGGCTGGGCTGGCTATTCGGTAAACGCGTCCTGCTGCTCAATCACATCGGGCGAGTCTCCGGCAAGCAGCGCCAGGTCATTTTGGAAGTCGTCGAACACGACCCCGCGGACGGAAGCTTCGTGGTTGCTTCCGGATGGGGATCCACCGCCGCCTGGTACCGCAACATCCTTCACACACCGGAAGCCAGCATCCAGGTCGGAAGACACACGATCCCCGTGACGGCGCTACCGCTGACTGCCGACGAGGGGGCCGACGTCTTCGCCCAGTACGCAGCCCAACACCGCGCCGCGGCGAGATACCTACTTCCTCGGCTGATGGGCTTCTCGGTCGACGGGTCGGAGGCCGACTTTCGGGCGGTTGGGCAACGAATGCCGTTCGTCCGGTTGGCCATCCGGCGTTGACGCGATGTCCGACCCGGGGCGGCCATCCCGACAGGGCAGGAATCAGCGGTTCGCGGCGAGGGCGTTTCAGCGGCCGCCCACGACATCGCCATCGGTCGGCGGAAGGAATTGACGGCATGAAGATCGCGATCAGCGGAGCCGGCGTGGCGGGCCCATCGTTGGCACATTGGCTGCACAGAACCGGTCATGAGCCGACGTTGATCGAGCGGGCACCACGATTTCGCACCGGCGGCTACGTGATCGACTTCTGGGGAGTCGGCTACCGCGTCGCGCAACTCATGGGAATCGAGGTGGCCGTCCGCGAGGCCGGCTACCAGATGCAGTCGGTCCGCTCGGTCGGACCCGACAATCAAGTACTAGCGAGTCTGGGCGTCGAGGCGTTCCGCCGCGCGGCAGGTGACAGATTCACCAGCCTGCCGCGCGGTGACCTGGCCGCGGCCATCTACGCCACAATCGCCAACGACGTCGAAACCATCTTCGATGACGGCATTACCGCGATCAACGAACACCCCGATGGCGTGTCAGTGAGCTTCGGCCAGGCCAAGACCCGTGACTTCGACCTCGTCGTCGGTGCCGACGGATTGCACTCCAATGTGCGCCGGCTGACGTTCGGGCCCGAGTCAGACATCGAACACTATTTGGGCAGCCTGGTCGCGGCGTGCGTCGTCGAGGGCTATCGGCCCCGCGATGAACTCGTCTACGTCACCCACAGCCAGCCGGGTCGATCCGTCGGGCGGTTTCCGCTGCGGGGGGATCGCACCATGTTCCTGTTCGTGTTCCGCTCTGACCACGCCGCCGATCCCGGCGACCTGACCGCGCGTAAAGCCCTGCTGCGCCGCGAGTTCGGTGACGCCGGCTGGGAATGTCCGCAAATCCTGGACGCGCTCAAAGGTGTCGATGATCTGTACTTCGATGTCGTCAGCCAGATCCGGCTGGCTCGCTGGTCGAGAGGCCGAACGGCGCTCGTCGGCGACGCGGCCGCGTGTGTCTCGCTGATGGCGGGCGAGGGCACCGGTCTGGCGATGACCGAGGCCTACGTGCTGGCCGGCGAACTCGCCTGCGCTGGTGGCGATTACCGGCGGGCCTTCGCCGCCTACGAGACGCGACTGCGCCCTTTCGTCGAAGCCAAGCAGGCCGCCGCGCAGAAGTTCCTCCCGGTCTTCGCGACCCAGACGCGGCTGGGCATCTGGTTTCGCGATCTGGTGATGCGAACGATGAACTTTCGCCCTCTCGCCGACCTGCTCATCACCCGAAGCATGCGCGACGAATTCGAGTTGCCCAACTACCCGATGGTGAGCTCATGACGACATAGACGGGACGAACGCAGGCGGCAGATCGGCGGTGGCGAGGATCAGAGCTGGACTCTCCGGGGAGTAGCGCACTCCATTCGAGAAACCACCTCGACACTTGTCGGTTAGGTGAGTGAACACCCGGTCCGTGGCGCCGTAACGCAACGCCTCAGCATGTCAGTGGCACGCTCGTATGCGGTTTGCCGCGAGAAATTCCGACCGTCGCGTGGAGCGACGAGGAACGGATGCTGGTCAGCGTCGTGCGATCGGATCCGCCTGGCCCGGCCCTCGACGCCCTATACGCATGGTGGGAGTCTCATTCGTGAGGTAGCCCGGGAGTCGGGCCCGTCGCTCAGGAGGCGGGCGTCCCCTGACGGCCGTGCGGCACCGGGAAGAATGCTCTTGATTTTCGGGGGGACGCGGAGTGCCCTGGCTACCCGTCGCCGGAGTCGGCGCGGCCGGAGCGGTTTGGGTACCTGCGCCACCCGTGGAGGGGGGCGCCCATTGGGGCTCGGCTGGATAGCCGGCGCAGGCTTCCAGATGAGCAGGTCATCGCCGGCGGAGTTGTAAACGACAGTGTCAGGGCTCTCATCGGTGACGTCGAAGTACACCTTGCCCATCGACTTCTGCCCCCTGGGCGATCGTGGACGGGTTGATGCTGTGCGGAGTCGCGACGCCGTACAGGACGCGGTAGTTATCGCCGCTGGCCGACCGGGCGTTGAGATTCGAGACGATCGGGGTCACCCGATCCCTGAATCGCCTCGTTGGTAGCGGTGGCCTCCCATGATGTGCCGCGCGCTGAGTAGGGGATCACGTCGGAACTCGGCTTGAGACCGTTTATGGTCCACCCCTGGACGATGGCGCCGTTGACCAGTTCTGCCTGCTGCCCGATGGTGGTGGTCACGGTGGTGTCGTCGGCCACCGCCAGCGGCGAACCTAGAATCCCGCTGGCCGCGGCGGCCGCCGAGCCAGCCAACAGGATGCCCGCGATCTTGCCGATCTTCAGGTTATTGCCCTTCCCTGAAGTCGGGCTGACGGAATCCGCCCGATAGACGTCCCAAAAATTAGCAGGCCGCGTTTACCCACCTCAGGCAGGCGCAAACTCCACATCGCTGAGCGCCACGGCTCCGTCGCGGGCGGGGACGCTGACCGTGCCGACATAGCGGTCACCCGTGTTCCACGCTGTGACACGCAACGTCTCACCCGGGAAGACGACACCGGACATCCGCGTGCTGTAGGAGCCCAGCTGCGACGCCTCGCCGTCGAGGAGGGCGTCGACGAGAGCCTTGCAGGTCATCCCGTACGTGCACAGTCCGTGCAGGATTGGCCGGGGAAACCCGGCGGCAGAGGCGAATTCGGGATCGGAGTGCAGCGGATTGCGGTCGCCGCAAAGCCGGTACAACAGTGCCTGCTGGGGGAGGGTGGGGACGTCGATCTCCAGGTCGGGGGCACGGTCTGGTGCGAATGGTGTCGATGCGGGACCGCGCGCGCCGCCGAATCCGCCTTCGCCGCGGGCGAAAATCGACCGCCGCTGCGTCCACAGCACCGCGCCGTCAGGTGCGGTCACCGTGGTTTCGGACCAGATCACCGCGGCTTTGCCCTTGTCCCAGATATCGGTGAACCGGGTTACGGCGGTGCCGGTGCCCGACGCGGGAATCGCGCCCGGCGCCGAAATCCCCTCGCTGGCGTGCAGGACCTTCCACAGGTCGATGTCGATGCCGGGGTACTTGACCGCGGGCGGCTCGGTCGCGTGGAACGTCTGCGCGACGTTGCCGAACGTGGGAAGTACCTGCGGGGTGTCGTCGACCAGGTAGCGCAACTCGCGCGGGTTCATCGGGTCGCCGCCGGCGCCCAGGCCGAGGTGGTAGAGCTGCACATCGGTGCTGGTCCACGAGAATTCGACGGGATCGAGTTCGGCGCCCAGCGCTTCGTCCAGGTTGATCGGCATCTCAGCGCTTTCCGGCGATGTGCAGCGCGGCGAGGTACCCGAATGTCATCGCGGGACCGATCGTGCCGCCCGGGCCCGGGTAGGTGTGGCCCATCACCGGTGAACTCACATTGCCCGCTGCGTAGAGACCTTCGATCACCGAGTTGTCGTCACGCAGTGCGCGGCCGTTGACGTCGGTTCGCACGCCGCCCTTGGTGCCGAGGTCGCCCGGCACCATCTTGGCCGCATAGTAGGGCGGGCGGCTGATCTCGCCGAGATTGGGGTTCGGCTCGTTCGTCGGGTCGCCGTAGTAGCGGTCATAGGCGCTCTCGCCGCGATGGAAGTCCTCGTCCACGCCGGAACGGGCGAAGCCGTTGAACCGGGCAACGGTCGATTTGAGGGCGTCGACCGGCAGACCGGTCTTGCCGGCGAGCTCGTCGAGGGTGTCGGCACGGACGATCACGCCCGACTCCATCCATTTGGTCGGAATCCGTTGTCCCGGGTTGAGGCCCGCGAAGATGTACCGCTCGCGGTACTCCTGGTCGAAGACCAGCCACGCCGGTATGTGCTCGCCCGGGCCCGGTCCCTGCCCGTACTTGCCCCCGTACATGTGGTGGCATGCCTCGACATAGGGCATGGACTCGTTCATGAATCGATTGCCGGACATGTCGACGATGATCGACCCGGGCGAGTTTCGCTCCGAAAGCGCGAACCAGGGAGCACCGACCAGCGGCACCGTCGGGCCCCACCACGCATCTTCCATGAGTTCCAGCGCCGCACCCGCCTTCTCGGCGGCGAGGATGCCGTCGCCGGTATTGGCCGACGCGCCGACGGTCCATCCCGTGCTGATCGGCGCTCGCTGGTACTTGACCCGCATCTGCTCGTTGTGCTCGAAGCCGCCGGAGGCCAGAATGACTCCGCGCCGGGCGCGGATCAGTTGCAGCTCAGCGCTTTCCGGCGCACTGGTATCGCTGACGTAGATCCCGCGCACGACCCCGTCCTCGATGAGGAGATCGGTCATCGCGGTGTTCAGGCGCACCGGCACACCGGCCTGCTGTAGGCCGATCCGCAGCGGCGCGATTAGCGCGCGGCCCATGCCCACCAGGTTCTTGCCGGTGGCCTTGGCCCACATCGTGCGCACTCCGACCTTGAGGCTGCGCAACATGCCCCGTGGGTGGCGCTTGAGCTGGTTGAGGCGAACGTAGTCCTGCTGCATCACGACGACATTCAGCGGAACCTTGCCGTACGCGGGTTCAAGCCCCGGCAGATCGGCACCCAGCTTGGCCGCGTTGAACGGTCTCGGTTCGACCGACCGGCCGCCGGCACGGCCTCCGGGCGCTTCGGGGTAGTAGTCGGAGTAGTTGGGCACCCAGCACAGCTTCAGCGGCGAATGCTGCTGCACGAACGACAACATCTCCGGCCCGCGGTGCAGGTAGGTGTCGATCTTCTCGGCGGGTACGACATCGCCCACGATCGAGTGCAGGTAGGTGCGGGCCGCCTCTGGGGTATCGGTGACCCCGTTTTGCCGGAGAACCTCGTTGTTCGGGATCCACACTCCGCCGCCTGAGCGGGCGGTCGAACCCCCGTAGTGCGCGGCCTTCTCGACGACTAGTGTTGATAGTCCCTGGTGAGCGGCCGCCAGGGCGGCGACCATGCCAGCGGCACCGCTGCCTACCACGACGACGTCGTACTGTGGTCCAGTCATGTAGAACACGTTATAGAATTGGCCCACCCGGGAACAACTGCCCCGGTCACAGAAGCGAGGGGACTTCACCAGAAATGCTCGATGACCAGACCCGTGCCGTGCTCGCCGCCGACCTGGCCCTGGCTGAGCGCAGCCGGGTTGCCATCGACCCGCTGACCGCCGGCAATCCGGGGATCGACGTCGTGGACGCATACGAAATCCAGCTGATCAACATCCGCCAACGGGTGGCCGGCGGCGCCAGGGTGGTGGGCCACAAGGTCGGGCTGTCCAGCGAGGCCATGCAGGCGATGATGAACGTCGACGAGCCCGACTACGGCCACCTCCTCGACGAGATGGAGGTGTTCGAGGACAAACCCGTCGACACCGCCCGGTACTTGTATCCGAGGGTGGAGGTCGAGGTCGGGTTCCTGCTGGCCGACGACCTTCCCGGTGCCGGCTGCACCGAAGACGACGTCCTGGCAGCGACGGCGGCATTCGCACCGTCTATCGAACTCATCGACACCCGGATCAAGGACTGGAACATCCAGCTGTGCGACACCATCGCCGACAATGCCTCTTCGGCAGGCTGGGTGTTGGGGACCGAGCGGGTGTCGCCGAAAGACATAGACATCACGGCCATCGATGCCGTGCTGCGCCGCAACGACGAGGTGGTGGCGCAGGGGCGCAGCGACGCGGTGCTGGGCAACCCGGTGACGGCGGTGGCCTGGCTGGCCCGCAAGGTCGACAGCTTCGGCGTCCGGCTCAAAGCCGGCGATGTGGTGTTGCCCGGCTCGTGCACACGGGCGATCGACGCACGTCCCGGTGACCAATTCGTTGCGGATTTCACCGGTTTGGGTTCCGTGCGACTGACTTTCGAATAGGAGCGTTATGTCAAAGGCGACTGTGGCCATCGTCGGGTCGGGCAACATCAGCACCGACCTGCTCTACAAACTCTTGCGGTCGGACTGGCTGGAACCGCGCTGGATGGTCGGCATCGACCCGCAGAGCGAAGGCCTGGCCCGAGCGCGCAAGCTCGGTCTGGAGACCAGCCCGGACGGCGTCGACTGGTTGTTGGCGCTCGACGAGAAACCGGACCTGGTATTCGAAGCCACCAGCGCGTATGTGCACCGCGACGCTGCCCCTCGTTACGCCGACGCCGGCATCCGCGCCATCGACCTGACGCCCGCCGCCGTCGGTCCGGCGGTCATTCCGCCGGCGAACCTGCGCGAACACCTCAACGCGCCGAACGTCAACATGATCACCTGCGGGGGCCAGGCCACCATCCCGATCGTGTACGCCGTGTGCCGCGCGGTCGCCGAATCGGGCGGAGTCGTGCCCTACGCGGAGATCGTCGCGTCGGTGGCCTCGGCGTCGGCCGGTCCAGGCACCCGTGCCAACATCGACGAGTTCACCAAAACCACCAGCAGGGGAGTCGAGACCATCGGCGGTGCCGCCCGCGGCAAGGCGATCATTATCCTCAACCCGGCCGATCCGCCGATGATCATGCGCGACACCATCTTCTGCGCGATACCGGAGGACGCCGACCACGACGCGATCGCCCGGTCGATCAAGGATGTCGTCGCCGAGGTGCAGGCGTATGTGCCCGGCTACCGGCTGCTCAACGAGCCGCAGTTCGACGAGCCCTCGGTGGTCAACGGCGGCAACCACGTCGTCACAACATTTGTCGAGGTCGAAGGTGCCGGCGACTACCTGCCGCCGTACGCGGGCAACCTGGACATCATGACCGCCGCGGCGACCAAGGTCGGCGAGGAGATCGCCAAAGAACTGGTGGGCGTGTCGCAGACAGCAGGAGGGTCAGCACGATGAGCGATATCTTCTTCAACCCGATCTGGGATGTCCGGATCACCGACACGTCGCTGCGCGACGGTTCGCACCACAAGCGCCATCAATTCACCAAAGACGAGGTTGGCGCGATCGTCTCGGCGCTGGACGCTTCGGGTGTCCCGGTGATCGAAGTGACTCACGGCGACGGCCTGGGCGGCTCGTCTTTCAACTATGGCTTTTCCAAGACGCCCGAGCAGGAATTGATCAAGCTGGCCGCCGAGACGGCGCGCGACGCCAAGATCGCCTTCTTGATGCTGCCGGGCGTGGGCACGAAGGAGGACATCAAAGAGGCGCAGGCCAATGGCGGGTCGATCTGCCGGATCGCGACCCACTGCACCGAGGCCGACGTGTCCATCCAGCATTTCGGCCTGGCACGCGACCTCGGCCTGGAAACCGTCGGCTTCCTGATGATGAGCCACACCATTCCGCCGGAGAAGTTGGCCGCCCAAGCCCGTATCATGGCCGACGCGGGTTGCCAATGCGTGTATGTGGTCGACTCCGCCGGAGCTTTGGTGCTCGACGGTGTCGCTGACCGGGTGTCGGCCCTGGTCGCCGAGCTCGGAGAGGACGCCCAGGTCGGTTTCCACGGCCATGAGAATCTCGGTCTGGGAGTCGCGAACTCCGTGGAGGCCGTGCGTGCGGGCGCAAAGCAGATCGACGGCAGCTGCCGCCGCTTCGGAGCCGGCGCCGGCAATGCTCCGGTCGAGGCGCTCATCGGCGTGTTCGACAAGATCGGCGTCAAAACCGGTATCGACTTCTTCGACATCGCCGACGCCGCCGAGGAGGTCGTCGCTCCGGCGATGCCCGGCGAATGCCTACTCGACCGCAACGCCCTGATCATGGGTTACGCGGGGGTGTATTCGAGCTTCCTCAAACACGCTATCCGGCAGTCGGAGCGCTACGGTGTGCCCGCGCATAAGCTGCTGCATCGGGCCGGCCAGCGCAAGCTGATCGGCGGCCAGGAGGACCAGCTGATCGACATCGCGCTGGAAATCAAGCGTGAACAGGACGCCGCCAAGGTCTCCTGACCTGTAACGCCCCCGTTCCCTCGGGCCTCGTGGCCGGGCGCGCGGAGGTCAGCGTGGCGGCGGCGTTCCGCCCAATTGACCCGTCAGCCGGTCGGCTGCCGATACTAGGTCCCTGGCGCGCCGGGTGATCTCGGCTTCGCTGAGCTCGGCTCCGATGTGCAGTGAAGCGACCATGGCCTGCCTGCGGTGATGGTCGAATACCGGTGCCGAGATGACGCTGATGTCGTGGCGGCGGCGACCCGGTCCGCCGTCGCTGCCGAGGTGCACCCGCTCTCCGATGTCGGAAACCAGTTCGCCCAACAATGCCCGCAGTTCATCCGGCAGTGCGTTCGGCATGCCCGCCATCATCGCGTAGAGGCGGCGGCCGCCGGGAGTCTGGCGCTCGACGAGGTAGCCGGCGGAGCGGCATTGGGTGATCACGTGCCGCAATCGTTCAGTGTTGGTGCGCAAGGGTATGGTCGCGGGCCGTGCCAGCCAGTCTCGGAGCGCTTCTTCATCCCACAGCACGAACATCAGGCCGACGGGTGGCGCGAAGGGATAGTTCTGACCGACCCGAACCCCCGGGTCGACACCCGGCGGCGCGACGAGTTCCAGCAGGGTGATGCGGTCGTCGACCACCGCCGAGAGCGCCGCGGTCGTCTTGTAGGTTGCCGACAACGTGCGAAGTTCCTCCCGGGCCGCGGGGCTGACTCGCATGGTTTCCTGCGCCGCATGGCCTAGTGCGATCAGTGCCGGTCCCAGCCGGTATGTCTTGTCGCCGGAATCGCGGACCAGCAGGCCGGCTTCGGTCAGTGTGGTGAGGATGCCCAGGCACGTCGGCTTGCTCAGTTCCAGCCGGCGGGCTAGCTCGGACAATCCGAACTGCTCGTGGGGATGACGGGACAGGAAATCGAGAACCGCGACGACCCGCCGGGTGGGCGGAGACACCCGTGTTCCGGATTCGCGGTTCGTCATTTCAGTAAAGTACCAACCTGTTACAGATATGAACCAGGGGCGGAACCGGTGCGGTTGACGCCGCATACGGTGGCGATCTAGGGTCGGAACCATCGTATCCAAATATCTACCGTCTCGGTCCAATAATGAACCAAAGGAGGCGTACGGCCCGTGTTCTCGCGCCCGCTTCAGGACGCCATCGCGGAGGCGGAGCGCCTGGTCGCCGCCGCGCCCCACATCGAGACCGAGGCAGATCTCCTAGAAGGTCTGCAGTACCTCGCGGGATGCATTTCGGCGTGCACTCATCTTGCCTTCGACTACGACCGCGACCATCCATTTCTGCAATCGGGTACCGGTCCCTTCACCAAAATGGGCCTCGACAACCCGGACACCCTGTATTTCGGCACGCGCGTGCAACCGGGCAAGGAGTACATCGTCACCGGCCGTCGCGGTACGACCACCGATCTGAGCTTCCAGTTGCTCGGCGGCGAGTACACGCAGGACAACGTCCCTGGCAGTCAGGCCGCCTTCGATGACCGGGAACTCGACATCGCTTCCGACGGCAGCTTCGAATGGCGCGTCACGCCGCGAAGCCAATCTCAACTGGTGATCCGCGAGGTTTACAACGATTGGTCGGCACAACGCGGGACCCTTACAGTCTCCCGGACCGACACCGTGGGCACCGCACCGCCGCCGCTGACTCGTGAGCTGATCGAAAAGCGCTACGCCGTTGCCGGCAAGCAGTTGGTGCAGCGGGTCAAGACCTGGCTGCAGTTTCCGCAGTGGTTCTATTTGGACCTGCCGGTGAACACCATGGTCGCGCCGCGGCTGACACCCGGCGGCCTGGCCACCCAATACTCGTCGGTCGGTCACTTCGACCTGTCGCCGCAGCAGGCACTTGTCATTACGCTGCCGATCACGGATGCTCCTTACCTCGGCTTCCAGCTGGGCAGCTTGTGGTACATCTCCCTGGACTACATCAACCACCAGACGTCGCTGAACGGCACACAGGCGCAAGCGGATCCGGACGGAAAGATCCGCATCGTGGTATCGGATGCCAATCCGAACGTGACCAACTGGGTGGAGACGCTGGGGCATCGGCGCGGATATCTGCAGTTCCGGTGGCAGCGGCTGTCGCGGGCGCTGGGCGAAGCGGATGGCCCGTCCGTCGAGCTCGTCGATGTGGCCGACCTGTCGGCCGTCCTGCCGTACTACGAGTCCAACACGATCTCCGAAAATGACTGGCGCGCACGAATCGCGCTGCGCCAGAGACAAATCGCCAACAGGATGCTGGGATAGGTGAGGGCCGGTATGCAGGGATTGCTCGATGGAAAAGTGGTGGTGATCAGCGGTGTCGGGCCGGCACTCGGGACGACGCTGGCGCGCCGGTGCGCCGAGGCCGGTGCCGACCTGGTGCTGGCCGCACGTACGGTCGAACGCCTCGACGCCGTCGCCGAACAGGTCGTCGCCCTGGGCCGGCGCGCGGTGTCCGTCGGTACCGACATCACCGACGACACTGCGGTCGAGAACCTGGTCGAGGCGTCGATGGACGCCTACGGCAAGGTCGATGTGCTGATCAACAACGCGTTCCGGGTTCCGTCGATGAAGCCGCTTGCCAATACGACCCATCAGCACATCCGAGACGCGATCGAGCTGACGGTGTTGGGGACGCTGCGACTCATCCAAGGTTTCACGCCCGCGCTCGCCGAAGCCAAGGGATCGGTGGTGAACGTGAACTCGATGGTGATCCGACATTCGCAGCCCAAATACGGGGCGTACAAGATGGCGAAGTCTGCGCTCTTGGCGATGTCGCAATCACTGGCAAGTGAGCTCGGCGAACAGGGAATACGGGTCAATTCGGTCGTGCCGGGCTATATCTGGGGCGACACGCTCAAGAGCTACTTCGGCCATCAGGCCGGAAAGTACGGGATGACCGTCGACCAGATCTATGCCACGACCGCCGCGAACTCCGATCTCAAGCGGCTGCCAACCGAGGACGAGGTAGCCTCGGCGATCCTTTTCATGGCCAGCGATCTGTCCAGTGGTATCACCGGTCAGACGCTCGACGTCAACTGTGGGGAGTGCAAAGTCTGATGGTGCGCACCAATGTGGGAACTGTCGAGGATCTGCACGCCTCGGCGACCAAGGCCGTGGGCCTCGACGACTTCGGTGACGACGACGACAACTACCGCGAGGCCCTCGGAGTGCTGTTGGAGTCCTACCAGCGCGACGAGGACCTGACCGAGTTCGGCAGCAAGATGCAGCGGTTCTTCCTGCGTAATGCGCTGGTGGCCCGATTGCTGTCGGAAGCGTCCTGGAAGCAGTACCCGCAGCACGCGGAGGTGGACATCTGGCGCCCGATTTTCGTCACGGGACTGCCCCGCACCGGGACGACGGCACTGCACAGGCTGCTCACCGCCGACCCGGCGCACCAGGGTCTGCAACTGTGGCTCGCCGAGTTTCCGCAGCCCCGGCCGCCCCGTGAAACCTGGTCGGACAATCCGGTCTTCCAACAGCTCGATGCCCAATACGCCAAGGCCCATAACGAGAACCCCGAGTACATGGGCCTGCACTACATGACACCGGACGAGGTGGAGGAGTGCTGGCAGCTGCTGCGGCAGTCGCTGCACTCGGTTTCCTACGAGACCTTGGCGCACCTGCCCACCTACGCGCAGTGGCTCGCCCGGCAGGATTGGACGCAGTCATATCGGCGGCACCGCAAGAACCTTCAGCTGATCGGGCTCGACGACGCCGAGAAGCGCTGGGTACTGAAGAACCCCAGCCATCTGTTCGCTCTCGACGCGCTGATGGCCACCTATCCCGACGCACTCGTCGTGCAGTGCCACCGGCCCGCCGAGACGATTCTGGCTTCGATGTGCTCGCTGTCGGCGCACACCACCGAAGGCTGGTCCAATCGATTCGTGGGCGCGCAGATCGGCCAGGACGCCTTGGAAACCTGGTCACGCGGATTGGAGCTGTTCACGGCCGAGCGGGCAAAACACGATCCCGCGCAGTTCTGTGACGTCGAGTATTCCGACTTCGTCGAGGATCCCGTGGAGACGGTCGGTGGTATTTACCGCCATTTCCGTCTGGAGCTGACCGACGCGGCCCGGACGGCGATGCAAGACATGCACGACGAAAGCCGCAAAGGCCCGCGGGCGCCCAAGCACACTTATTCGCTGGCCGACTATGGGCTGACTGCCGAAGAGGTGAGGGAACGCTTCACGGGTCTGTGAGACGTGACGGCGCGAACGAGGGCAGAACGAAGGTAGAAGGTCAGCCGTCGCCGGGTGGGGGAGCGCTGCAGACGGCTTCCAGGCAGCCCTCCGCGACCGCGTGCGTGATGCTGTCGGTCAGTTTGGGACATGACCGTATCCGGCCGCTTTCCGCGCCCGCGCTGCGCGCCTCGGCGAACACCGCGCAGCGCTGGGACGCCTCCGTATTCCATTGCACCGCAGTGTATTCCGGCCCGAGCTTCTTGACCGCGACGGTGGCGTGGCAGAACCGGCAGTCGACGGGCGCCAACCCCGAGGTCAGGTAGCGCTCCCGGTCACGCTGGGTGGCGGCGTGAACCGCGGCAGCGCGGTCCGGTTCGGAGGCGAAGTCCGGTGCTTTGCGCCAGCCGCCGTGAACACCGTCATCGTCGTGCTCATGCTCATGCTCATGATCGTCGTCGTGACCGCCATTGAGCAGGATCATCGACCGAGCGAGTCGGTCGACATCCGGCGTGTCGGGCAGCGAACTCACCCGGAGACCCGAGTGGGTTGTCCTTCGTTCTGTTCGGCCTTCCGCCGGAGGTTCTCCTCCACCTCTACGTGCCACTTCGCGTTGGCGGCGGTGGTGTCGACTTCGAGTTCGAACCGGTCCGTCATGTCGGGAGTGATGTCGGCCACGTCGACATAGAACTGCTGGTACCAGCGACGCATCTGATAGACCGCGCCGTCCTCCTCGACCAGCAGCGGATTGTCGATGCGGGTCTTGTGCTTCCAGATCTCGACATCTTGGAGGAAGCCCTTGCTGACGCCGACGGTGAACGCCTCGGCCAGCTTCTCGGTCGTGGCGTCATCGAGCCCCTTGGGCCTTTCGACGATGACGCCCCACTGCAGCATGAAGGAATCCTGGTTCACCGGGTAGTGGCAGTTGATCAGGATCGACTCGGCCTTGAACTCGCCGTAGCGGTTGTGCAACCAGTTGATCATGAAGGACGGCCCGAAATAGGACGCTTCGGATTTCAGGGAGGCCTCGCCGTACGCGGTCCCCATGTCGTTGACGTCCGGCCGGCCGACGTTGTGCAGGTACTGCGAGGCGATGTGGCCCTCGAAGACGTTCTTGAAGTACGTCGGCAGCCCGAAATGAATGTAGAAGAAGTGCGCCATGTCGGTGACGTTGTCGATGATCTCGCGGCAGTTGGAACCCTCGATCAGCAGCGAGTTCCACTTCCAGTCGGTCCACTCGCCGCCGGAGTACTCCTCGATCTCCGGGATGCGCACCTCGGGCTGCGGCGGGTTGCCCTCGTGGTCATGCCAAACGAATAACAGGCCGCCTCGAACGTCGGTGTGCCAGGATCGCGTGCGGGCCAGCCGCGGCGTGCGCTTGGCATAGGGGACAAGCTTGCATTTGCCGTCGCCGCCCCAGCGCCAGTCATGAAACGGGCACGCTACGGTATCGCCCTTAATCGTGCCCTGCGAGAGGTCGCCGCCCATATGCCGGCAATAGCTGTCGAGGATGTGCGGCTCACCCGCGGAGTCGGCGAACACCACCAACTTCGTGCCGAAAGCGTGCACGGGGTGCGGCTCGCCGTCCAGGTAATCCTTGACCGGCCCGATGCAGTGCCAGCCGCGGGCGTATCTGTCCGGCAGGGCTCCGGTATCGATCTCGCGAATGCCGGTGTGGGCTGTTTCCGTCATCACTTCGCGCCTCCATCAGTGCTCTCTAACTAGAACACGTTACAGTTTTAGCGGCAGGACTCGCAATATCGACGGCCCTAGCTGGAACAATAGGTGACCAAAGTCCCGACTCTCAAGCGCCTGGGCGCTCACTCAGAGGTCGGCAGTCCTACTCGGAGCGCGATTTGCTGCATCTTGCCGATGCTGGTCACGAACCGATCCGACGCCGGGTCCCCTGGGGCGCTATCGAACCTCAGTCGCACCATGGCGGGGCCTTGCGTATAGAGCAACAGCGTGACGGCCTTCGCGCCGTCCGGCGAGGTGCCCTTGACGATCATTCCGTCCGTGCCGACGGGTGACGGCTGCGGGCTACCGCCGGCTACTACGGTGTCCACCGCCGACAGCTCCCCCCGCAGGGTTGCGGTGGCTGTCGCGGCATCCGGGAAGACGGCGATGGTGTCCGAAATGGCGCGGGTGTCAGGTGCATTTACGAACAGCGCGCTTCCGCCCGGGACACCGCTGGGGTTGATCGTCGACGACCGCAGCGCAAAGGTGTCATCGGCGTCGGTGAGATCCGCCGCCTCCAGCAGAAGCCGACTGAAGTCGATATCGCCGGCCGGCTGGGGTGACGGCTGGCTTGCCGGCGGAGTTGTCGGCGCTGCCGTGCCGGTTACCGGCTGCCCGGGTGCCGATGCACTGTGCTGTGTGCCCCACCGCGGATCGCGATTGGGTGTCGACGGTGCGCATCCGACGAGGCTGACGAGGCCGACGGCTATCGCCGTCCCGAACGCCGGAACGGACAGGACCAGAACGGACAGGAATCGTGGACTAGCGGATATCGGGCTCGCGCAACTGCGGCGGAGGGACAAGACGACAGCATTCCAATGTTTGGGGACGACGAGGGATGTCTGTCCAGGGTACCCGGCGTCAGCCTACCGCAGGTGATCCGGCGTCCCGCGGCAGTGGCAAGCGCGGGGTTCAGTCCTGCCACCCCGAGGCGATGTAGGTATCCGAGAACCGCTTGAGTGAGTCCTTCTTCTCCTCCAGCGGGGCGTCGAAGCCGAGTCCGTCGAAGATCCACGGGATGACGATGTTGTCGGTGATACCCGCCGCGGCCAGTTCGCGATGCCCGTCCACGCCGAACTTGTCGATGCATACCGCCTGAAATTCGAACGGTTCGTCGGCGCGGCCGTACTCGGCCAGCAGCGCTTTGAGCTTTGCGACGGTCTCCGACAGTTGCTCGCAGGTCATCATCGCGCTGGTCCACCCGTCGCTGACCCGCGCCGCCCGCCTGAGCGCCACCTCGGTGTGACCGCCGACGTAAAACGGTACGGGCTCCGAAGGCGCGGGACTCATCTGCAGTCTGTCGAAATCGAAGAACGTGCCGTGGTACTCGACCATGCCGCCACCGAGGACGAGTTTGATGACCTCGATCATCTCGTCCACTCGGGCGCCGCGCTTGGCAAAGGGTACCCCGCACCACTCGAATTCCTCGGGGGCCCAACCGATCCCGACACCGAAGCCGAACCGGTTGCCGGTCAGGTTCGCAACCGACCCGACCTGGCGCGCCAGCAGCAGCGGATTGCGGGAACCGAGTTTCATCACGTTGGTGTAGAACCGCAGCGTCGAGGTGACCGCGCCCATGGCGGCGGCGGCGATCAGGGGATCGACCCACGGGGTGTCCTTGTTCCACATCCGCGAGCCGTCCGATGTGTACGGATAGTCGGCGGCCTGCTTTTCCATGTAGAACAGCGAGTCCGGCAGTGCGACCGAATCGAATCCCACTTCTTCGGCCGTGCGGGCAAGTTCGACGAGTTCCTG
Organism: uncultured Mycobacterium sp.; assembly: GCA_964511995.1. Taxonomy (GTDB): domain Bacteria; phylum Actinomycetota; class Actinomycetes; order Mycobacteriales; family Mycobacteriaceae; genus Mycobacterium. The sequence continues at coordinate 54,409 of CAZEHT010000001.1, read as the reverse complement.
GATGGGGCCCATCGCGACGCTGCAGGTGTATTTCATAGGGCACTATCTCACTCGGGTTTGTCGCTGGAAACAACCCACATCGAGTAATACTGCGAGCCGCCGCCGTAGGCGTGGCCAAGTGCTTTGCGGGCGCCGGGAACCTGGTGGTCCCCGGCCTTGCCCATAACCTGGATCGCGGCTTCGGCGAAGCGGATCATGCCGGACGCGCCGATGGGGTTCGACGACAGCACGCCCCCGGACGGATTGAACGGGATGCGTCCGCCGATCGCCGTTTCCCCGGCCTCGGTGAGTTTCCAGCCCTCGCCCTCGGCCGCGAAGCCGAGGTTTTCCAGCCACATCGGCTCGAACCAGGAGAACGGTACGTAGACCTCGCCGACGTCGATCTCGTCGATCGGGTTGGTGATGCCTGCGGCCTTCCACAGCGCAGCGGCCGCGGCGCGACCCGCTTGGGGATTGACCTGGTCGCGGCCGGAGTAGGCCAGCGGTTCGGTGCGCAGCGCGGTGGCATGGATCCAGGCGACCGGATGCCCGTCGGCCACCCGAGCGTCGGCGATCTGCTCCTCACCGATCACCATCGCGCAGGCGCCGTCCGAAGACGGGCAGGTCTCGTCGTAGCGGATCGGGTCCCACAGCATCGGAGACTGCATCACCTTCTCCAGCGTGATGTCGGGCTGGTGCAGGTGTGCCAGCGGGTTCTTGGCCCCGTTGAGTCGATCCTTGACCGCCACGATCGCGCCGATGTGCGCGGGCGCTCCCGAGCGGTTGATGTAGGCCCGCACGTGCGGGGCGAAGTACCCGCCGGCACCGGCGCCGACGGGTTTAATGAACGGCACGGGAATACTCAACGCCCACATGGCATTCGACTCGGACTGCTTCTCCCATGCCATCGTCAGCACGCGCCGGTACTTGCCGGACTGGACCAGGCTGGCCGCGACGACCCCGGTGGAACCGCCAACCGAGCCGGCGGTGTGGACGCGGATCAGCGGCTTGCCCGTCGCGCCGGTGGCGTCGGCCATGAACAGTTCGGGCATCATGACGCCCTCGAACAGGTCCGGCGCCTTGCCGACGACGACAGCGTCGATGTCGTCGAACGTCGAACCGGAATCGGCCAGCGCCGCATCGATCGCTTCGCGCACGAGGCCGTTCATGGATACGTCTTTGCGTTTGGCGACGTATTTCGTCTGCCCGGTGCCGAGCACCGCCGCGAGTTTTTTGGTCATCAGAAGAGCCCTCCGCTCGTCGCGCCAGCCCTCATCGGTTACCGCCCTTCCATGACTGCGACGAGATTCTGCTGCAGTGCCGGGCCGCTGGTGGCATGTGCCAGCACGCGTTGCGCCGAACCGTCGAAAATGTGTTGTGCGGCAAAGCCGATGCGCTCTAAGCCGGTGGAGAACATCGGGTTGGCGACCAACGCGCCGCCGGACGGGTTCACCTTGGTGCCGGAGGGCAGTCCGATCGCCTCGGTCAGGATCAGCTGTTGATGGGTGAACGGAGCGTAGATCTCGGCGACCTCGATCGAGGCGGCGTCGCCGCCGGTGGCCGCGGCGGCGGACGCCGCTGTCGACGGCGAGGCGGTGAGATCCCGCGCGCCCAGGATCGGCGTTTCGATGCGATGCTCGAAGCCGGTGATCCAGGCCGGACGCTCCCGAAGTTCCCTGGCACGGTCTCCGGCGGCGAGCACGATCGCCGACGCGCCGTCGGTGATCGGCGCGATGTCGTGGCGGCGCAGCGGATCGGCGAAGAACGGCCGGCCGAGCAGTTCGTCCACCGAGGCCGCCGGCTCCACCGAATCCACCCGCGGGGCCGCTGCCATCGCATCGAGCGCGACCTGGGCCATCTGTTCGGCGGTCCACGCCCCGGAGTCCAGTCCGACCCTGGCCTGCAGGCCGGCCATCGACACTGAGTCCGGCCACAGCGGGGCCACGGTGTACGGATCGGTTTGCAGGGACAGGACCCGGCGCAAGATACCCGCCGACGACTTCCCGAAGCCGTACACCAGCGCGGTCTCGACGTCGCCGGTGAGCAGCTTGATGTAGGCCTCGTAGAGCGCCCACGCGGCATCCATCTCCACGTGCGATTCGTTGATCGGCGGCACCGCGCCGATCGAGTCGATCGCCGATATGAACGAGAAGGCCCGTCCGGCAAGGTAATCCGAGGATCCCGAGCACCAGAATCCGATGTCGCCCTTCTCGATGCCGAGGTCGGAGTAGAGCTGGGCGAAACAGGGCATCAACATCTCAACGCCGTTGGTCGTCCCGCCGGTCCGTCGCACATGGGGCGCATGGGCGAAGCCGACCACGGCTATGTCGGTTGCGGCAGTCAATGTGCGCCCTCTCTAGAGGTGGTGCTTGTAGGAGTCGTAGTCGGCGTCGGGTTCACCCGTCGGCCGGAAGTGTGCGATGTTGTCGATGCCCAGCCCCCACTCATCGCTGGGCCTCCAGACGGCCTCGACTCGCATGCCCATCCGGACCTCCGCGGCGTCCACTTCGGTGACGAGGTGCAGGAAGGGGATGTCCGCGCCGTCCAGCAGGACGTATGCCGCGACATAGGGCGGCTTGATGCGCTGGCCCTCGAACGGAATGTTGATGATCGCGAACGTCGTGACGATCCCCTTGTCGGAGAGTTCGACGAGTTCGTTGAGCGACCTTCCGGTCTTCGGGTCCGCTTCTCGTGCGGGGAAGTACACCTTGCCCGGTTTTTCGCCGTCCGCGCCGGCGGTCCGCGCCCCGAGCAGCCGGCCCTCCTGCAATGCCCTCAGGTAGGCGCTTTCCGGCAGTGAGGCGGTGTGGGTGATCTCGATATCGATGGGCGTCACGATCATCGTCACCGGGTCCCTGCCGTCGTCGGCCGTACCGGCCTCCTCGGCCTGGTCGCCGGGCACGAAGTAGGCGATGTCGCTGATCGCTCCGGTGGTCTGGGCGGCCCAGTGCGCGTGCACCCGGTCACCGCTGTGTAGCTTGTCCGCGGACCCGGCGTCGACAGCGTGCAGCAGCGCGGTGTCGGCACCGTCCAGCTTGATCAACGCCCATGCGAACGGCCGGTCCAACGGCTGGCCGTGCAGCGGCTCGGGCTGCCAGGTCCACGACACCACCGTGCCCACGCTGGACACGGGCACCACGTCGGTCAGCGGCGCGTAGGTGACGGGGTCGAACTCGGCGGGCGGCACCAGCACCCGCCCGTCGGATCCGCGTACGCCGACGATGCGCCTGTCACGTAGAGCGGTGAAGAACTCCCCGAGGACCCGACCGACCGAGCGGGTGTAGTCGAATGACAGTTTCAAGGGCGCGGAAAGCGGCCGTTCGTGCTCATCGATCTGCGCCGGGCCGCTCTGACTGGCGTTCACGGCATCGAGTAGAACAGGTTCTAACATCCGAGGCAAGCAGCCATCGTCGCGGGGTGCTGCGGCTCAGAAAGGCGGGACCCATGAAGCTCGGACTCCAGTTGGGTTATTGGGGGGCCAAGCCGCCGGCAAACCATGCCGAGCTCGTGTCGGCGGCCGAGGACGCCGGCTTCGACACCGTGTTCACCGCGGAGGCGTGGGGCTCGGATGCCTACACCCCGTTGGCATGGTGGGGGCGTGAGACGAAGCGGATGCGGCTCGGCACGTCGGTGGTTCAGTTGTCCGCACGCACGCCGACCGCGTGTGCGATGGCAGCGCTCACGCTCGATCACCTCAGCGGTGGCCGGCACATCCTGGGCCTGGGTGTGTCCGGGCCGCAGGTGGTGGAGGGCTGGTACGGCCAGCGGTTCCCCAAGCCGCTGGCGCGCACACGCGAGTACATCGACGTGCTCCGGCAGGTTTGGGCGCGTGAAGCGCCGGTGACCAGTGCCGGCCCGCATTACCCGCTGCCGTTGCACGGCGCGGGCACCACGGGGCTTGGCAAGGCGCTCAAGCCCATCACGCATCCGTTGCGGGCGGACATCCCGATCATGCTCGGAGCCGAGGGACCCAAGAACGTGGCGCTGGCCGCCGAGGTCTGCGACGGCTGGCTGCCGATCTTCTACAGTCCCCGGCTGGCCTCGATGTACAACGAGTGGCTCGACGAGGGCTTCGCCAGCCCGGGCGCGCGCCGCAGCAGGGAAGACTTCGAAATCTGCGCCACCGCACAGGTGGTGGTGACCGACGAGAGGCCCGCGATCATGGAGCTCATGAAGCCGCATCTGGCCCTCTACGTGGGCGGTATGGGCGCCGAAGGTACCAACTTTCACGCCGACGTGTACCGCCGGATGGGCTACGCCGAGGTGGTCGAGGACGTCACCAAGCTGTTCCGCAGCGACCGCAAGGACGAGGCGGCCAAGGCCATTCCCGACGAGCTGGTCGACGACTCCGCGATCGTCGGCGACGTCGACTACGTGGGCAAGCAGATCGCCGCGTGGGAGGCCACCGGCGTCACCATGATGGTGGTGGGCGCGCGGACGACGGAGCAGATCCGCGATCTCGCCGCCCTTGTGTAGACACTTCTTGCAGATTGTCTACTGCGCCCTCTAGATTTGACGAGATGACCGACACCGGAGAGTTCTCCCAGCACACGATCGCCGGCACGGTGCTGACCATGCCGATCCGAATCCGCAAGGCTCGTCAGCACGTCGCGATGTTCTCGGTGGACGCTGACGCCGCTCAGCGGATGATCGACTACAGCAGCCTGACGGTCTGCCGCTTCCGCCCGCGTCGAGCCGTCGTGGTGCTGATGCTCATGCACTATGTCGACGGCGACCTCGGTCCGTACTACGAATACGGAACGAACGTGATGGTGAATCCGCCGGGATCGAACGCGACCGGGCTGCGCGCACTACAGTCCGCCGGCGCCTTCATCCACCATCTCCCGGTGGACCAGGCGTTCACTTTGGAGGCTGGACAGAAGATTTGGGGCTATCCGAAGGTGTTGGGCGACTTCACCGTTCGCAACGGCCGTCAATTCGGATTCGATGTCAGCGTGGACGGCCGGCTGGTGGCGGGAATGGAGTTCCGGCCCGGCATCCCGATCCCGGCGGTGTTGGGTTCGCGCAAACGGGTCTACCGCACCTATTCGCACCGCGACGGGGTCACCCGCGAGACCGTCGGGCAGAGCTGGCCGGCCGGTGTGCGATACCGGGCCGGTGGGGTCCGGATGTGGCTCGGAGACCATCCGTACGCACAGGAACTCGCGGCCCTCGGGTTGCCCAAGCGCGCATTCGTCACCCAGTCATCCGACAATGTCGAGATGACTTTCGGAGACGCCCACGAGATCCCGTCATAGGCAGGAGACTACGCAGACATGACGTCGACTCTGTCCGCTCTCAACGTTGATCTGACCGACGGCAATTTCTACGCCGACGGGGGAGCCCGTGAGGCATACAAGTGGATGCGCGCCAATCAGCCGGTCTTCCGCGACCGCAACGGCCTGGCCGCCGCTACGACCTATCAGACCGTCCTCGACGCGGAGCGCAACCCGGAGCTCTTCTGCTCGGCCGGGGGAATCAGGCCGGACCAGCCGGCGATGCCCTACATGATCGACATGGACGACCCGGCTCACCTGCTGCGCCGCAAGCTCGTCAACGCCGGATTCACGCGCAAACGGGTGATGGACAGACTGCCCTCCATCGAGCGGCTGTGCGACACCCTGATCGACGGGGTCATCGAACGCGGGGAATGCGACTTCGTCCGCGACATCGCCGCGCCGCTGCCGATGGCGGTCATCGGAGACATGCTGGGCGTGCTTCCCGAACAGCGCGAATTGCTGCTGACCTGGTCCGACGACCTGGTGTGCGCGCTGAGCTCGCACTTCGACGAGACGGTGATGGCGGCGGCCATGGAGACATTCGCCGCCTACACCGCGTTCACCATGGACGTCCTCGCCAAGCGCCGCGCCGAACCGGCAGACGATCTGTTCTCGGTCCTTGTCAACGCCGAGGTCGACGGTCAGCGGATGTCGGACACCGAGATCGTCATGGAAACTCTGCTGATCCTCATCGGCGGCGACGAGACTACCCGCCACACGCTGTCCGGCGGTACCGAGCAACTGGTGCGTCACCGGGACCAATGGTCGAGCACGGTGGCCGACGCTGCGCTGCTGCCGGATGCCGTCGAGGAGATGCTGCGCTGGACCTCGCCGGTGAAGAACATGTGCCGCACTCTGACCGCCGACACCGTATTTCACGATACGGAACTGCGGGAGGGCGAGAAGCTCATGCTGATGTTCGAGTCCGCCAATTTCGACGAGACGGTCTTCGGTGACCCGGAGAACTTCCGGATTGATCGAAATCCCAACAGCCACTTGGCTTTCGGATTCGGAACACACTTCTGTCTGGGTAACCAGCTGGCCCGGCTGGAACTGCGGTTGATGCTGACCCGCGTGTTGCAGCGGATGCCGGATCTGCGATTGGCCGACGAGTCCGCCCTGCCGTTGCGCCCGGCGAACTTCGTCAGCGGCCTGGAGGCGATGCCGGTCGTGTTCACTCCGGGCCCCCGCGTCGTCAACTAGAAGACGACGAGAACTCGACCAGGAGACGGCGAGCAATAGCCGGGGTCGTCTATTCCGGGGGCCGCAAAGCTGCCCGTGGGCGCCGTTAGGGCCTGTCGGTGTGCATCGAGTGGGCGCTCGCCGGGCGAACACCATTGGCCACACTGGACACAATGGTTCGGGTTGGACTCCGCCCCATCGCACCGGTTTGGCCGGATTTGCGGTGGGGCAACTTGAAAGGAAATGGAACGCGTTCTAGTTTGTTTGCGTGGCCCTGAATATCGCCGATCTCGCCGAGCACGCCATCGACGCCGTGCCGGATCGTGTCGCCCTCGTTTGCGGCGACGAACAGCTGACCTACGCAGAACTCGAGGAGAAGGCCAATCGACTGGCCCACTACCTCATCGACCACGGCGTGCAGAAGGGCGACAAGGTCGGCCTCTACTGCCGCAACCGCAACGAGATTGTGGTGGCGATGCTCGGCATCGTCAAGGCGGGGGCCATCCTGGTCAACGTCAACTTCCGCTATGTCGAGGCCGAACTACGCTACCTCTTCGACAACTCCGACATGGTCGCCCTGGTCCACGAACGCCAGTACAGCGATCGGGTCGCCAACGTGCTGCCCGACACACCGAAGGTCAAGACCGTGCTGGTGGTCGAAGACGGTTCGGATCTGGACTACCAGCGCTACGGCGGAGTCGAGTTCGAGACCGCGCTCGCTCAGGGCTCGCCCGAGCGCGACTTCGGCCCGCGCAGTGCCGACGATATCTACCTGCTCTACACCGGCGGCACCACCGGCTTCCCCAAGGGCGTGATGTGGCGGCATGAGGACATCTACCGGGTGCTGTTCGGCGGCACCGACTTCGCCACCGGCGAGCCGTTGCCCGACGAGTACGACCTGTCTAAACAGGCCGCCACCAATGCGCCGATGGTGCGCTATCCTATTCCGCCGATGATCCACGGGGCCACCCAGTCGGCGACCTGGATGTCGTTGTTCGCCGGCCATACCACCGTCCTGGCACCGGAGTTCGTCGCCGAGGAGGTGTGGCGCACCATCCAGGACTACAAGGTCAACCTGTTGTTCTTCACCGGCGACGCGATGGGCCGGCCGCTGCTGGACGCGCTGCTGGCACATCAGGACGCCGAAGATTCCTACGACCTCTCGAGTCTGTTCCTGCTTGCCAGCACCGCGGCGCTGTTCTCCACGAGCATCAAGGAGAAGTTCCTGGAGTTGCTGCCTAACCGTGTCATCACCGACTCGATCGGGTCGTCGGAGACGGGTTTCGGCGGTACCAGCATCGTGGCCAAGGGCCAGTCGCACACCGGCGGGCCGCGGGTGAACATCGACAAGAACACCGTCGTGCTCGACGAGGACGGCAACGAGGTCGTGCCGGGGTCGGGCGTGCGGGGAATCATCGCCAAGCGGGGCCACATCCCGGTCGGCTACTACAAGGACGAAGAAAAGACGCGGCAGACATTCCGCGTCATCAACGGGGTGCGCTACGCGATCCCCGGCGACTACGCCGAGGTGGAGGCGGATGGCAGCGTCACGATGCTCGGCCGCGGTTCGGTGTCGATCAACAGCGGCGGCGAGAAGATTTACCCCGAAGAGGTGGAGGCCGCTCTCAAAGGCCATCCCGACGTCTTCGACGCGCTCGTCGTCGGTGTGCCGGATCCGCGGTTCGGTCAGCATGTGGCGGCCGTGGTCCAGCCCCGCGACGGAGCCCGGCCGTCGCTCGCCGATCTCGACGCCCACGTGCGGTCGGAGATCGCGGGATACAAGGTCCCGCGCAGTCTGTGGCTGGTCGACGAAGTGAAGCGGTCTCCGGCGGGCAAGCCCGACTACCGATGGGCCAAGGATCAAACCGAGGCCCGTGGCGCCGACGAGGTTCATGCCAAGCACGTCGGAACGCAGACTTGATACGAACCGAGCTGTGTGAACGCTTCGGGATCGCTTACCGATCTTCGTGTTCACGCCCTCGGAGAAGGCGGCGGCCGCGGTCAGCCGTGCCGCGGTCTGGGCATGCTCGGCGCGTCCGATTCAACGATCCATCCGACCTCGACGGGCTCTTGGGCTGGATGGACGAGAACACCGACGGCAAGCCCTATGGGATCGACGTCGTGATGCCCGCCAAGGTCCCCACCGAGGGCAGCGCGCTGGACATCGAGAAGCTGATCCCGCGAGCGCACCGCGATTTCGTCGCCGAGACGCTGACAGATCTCGGCGTACCGCCCCTGCCCGCCGACGAAACGCGCAACGAGGGCGTGCTCGGCTGGCTGCACTCGGTGGCACGGGGCCACGTCGAGGTGGCCCTGACGCATCCGATCACGCTGATCGCCAACGCGCTGGGCTCGTCGCCGAAAGACGTCATCGACCAGGTTCACGCGGCCGGTATCCCGGTGGCCGCCCTGGCCGGCCGCGCTGCGCACGCGGTGCGGCATGTGGAAAACGGTGTCGACATCGTGATCGCCCAGGGTAACGAGGCCGGCGGCGATACCGGCGAGATCGCGTCGATGGTGCTGGTGCCCGTCGTCGACGCGGTTGGCGATTCGACGCCGGTGCTGGCCGCGGGCGGTATCGGTTCGGGCCGCCAGGTGGCGGCCGCACTGGCTCTGGGGGCACAGGGCGTGTGGATAGGCTCTGCGTTTCTGATGGCGGCCGAATACGACCTCGAGGTACGCACCGAAGCCGGTGCTCGGTGATCCAGCAGGCTCTGCTGGCGGCCACGTCCAGCGACACCGTGCGTCGCCGCATCTACACCGGCAAGCCCGCACGGCCGCTCAAGAGCCGGTGGACCGATGCCTGGGATGCCGAGGGAGCACCCGAACCCCTGCCGATGCCGCTGCAGAACATCCTGGTCGGCGAGGCACACCAGCGGATGAGTGCGTCCACCGACCCGACCGCCATGGCGATGCCCGTCGGTCAGAGCGTCGGCAGGATGAATGACATCCGTCCGGCTGCCGACATCATCGGTGAACTGGTGTCCGGCTTCGAGGACGCCACCCGGCGCCTCGACACCATCCGCGGGAGCTGACCCCCGTCGCCCAAAGCCGCCCATGGGTGTCGGAGCTGCTGAAGGAGGTCCGACCGTGAACGGCGCACAGGCCTTGCTGCACACGATGGTCGACAGCGGTGTCGACGTGTGCTTCGCCAATCCGGGTACATCCGAGATGCACTTCGTGGCCGCCCTGGACGGCGTGCCCGCCATGCGGGGCGTGCTGACGCTGTTCGAAGGCGTGGCGACCGGCGCCGCCGACGGATATGCCCGCATCGCCGGCCGGCCCGCCGCCGCCCTGCTCCATCTGGGTCCGGGCCTGGGAAACGGGCTGGCCAACCTGCACAATGCCCGCCGCGCCCACATTCCCATACTGGTCGTGGTCGGCGATCACGCGACGTACCACAAGAAGTACGACGCCCCCCTGGAATCCGACATCGACGCGCTGGCATCCACCGTGTCGGGCTGGTCGCGGCGGACGCTTCGCGCCGAGGACATCGGGGCGGACGCACTCGACGCGTTGGCGGCCAGCCGCAAAGGCGCCGTGTCGACACTCATCCTGCCCGCCGACGTGGCGTGGTCACAGGGCGCCCTGCCGGCCCAGTCGCGGCCACGGATCGCCCCGGTGCCGGTTGACGACGACGCCGTTCGCGCGGTGGCGACCGTGCTCCGATCCGGAGAACCCACGGTGATTCTCATCGGCGGCGATGCAACGTCTTCCGACGGACTGGCCTGCGCCGTTCGAGTGGGTGGAGCGACCGGCGCGCGTGTGCTGTGCGAAACCTTCCCGGCCAGGCTACGCCGCGGCGCCGGCGTGCCCGCGGTAGAGCGGTTGGCCTATTTCGCCGAGGCCGCGCAGGTCCAGCTCGCCGGTGCGCGTCACCTGATCCTGGCCGGGGCGGCATCGCCGGTATCGTTCTTCGCCTACCCCGGCAAGCCGAGCGACCTGGTCCCCGACGGCTGCCAGGTGCATACCCTGGCCGGATATGACCGGGCGGCCGCCGCCCTGGCGCATCTCGCGGATGACGTGGCGCCCGGTACCAAGGCGGCCACGCCGGGGCTGAACCGGCCAGACCTGCCGTCCGGTCCGTTGACCGCTCTGTCGGCCGCGCACGTCATCGGGGCACTGCTGCCCGAGGACGCCATCGTCGTCGACGAATCGAATACGGCGGGCCTGGCCGTGGCCGCCGCGACCGCGGGTGCGCCCGCCCATGACCTGCTGACGCTGACCGGGGGAGCGATCGGATACGGCCTGCCCGCAGCGGTCGGCGCCGCAGTGGCCGCGCCCGATCGCCCGGTGCTGTCGCTGCAGGCCGACGGATCGGCGATGTACACGATTTCGGCGCTGTGGACGCAGGCCCGAGAAGGCCTCGGCGTCACAACAGTCATCTTCGACAACGGCGCCTACGACATCTTGCGCATCGAACTGCGGCGCGTCGGCGCCGAATACGCCGCCAACCCCGGCCCCAAGGCCCTGGATCTGCTCGACTTGGGCCGTCCCGCACTGGATTTCGTCAAGATCGCCGAAGGCATGGGAGTGCCGGCACGCCGCGCCGCGACCGCCGAGGAGCTGGCGGCCGCGATGACCGACGCGTTCGAGCGGCGGGGCCCCCACCTGATCGACGCGGTCATCCCGTCATTGCTGGGATGACACGTCGAGCATGTCCATCACCGCCAGATGGGCGAACACCATGCTCGTACCGATCGGGTTTCCGCCCCCAGGGTAGACGGCGCCGCTCGGTGCCGCCATCGTGTTGCCCGCTGCATACAGGCCGGGTATCACGTTTCCCGATACGTCGAGCACGCGAGCGGCGGGATCGGTGCGCAATCCGCCCTTGGTTCCCAGGTCGGAGATGCCGAAAGCCGCCGCGTGGAACGGTGCCCGCTCGATGGGGTGCAGGGGCGATTTGCCGCGGGAGAACGCCCGGTCGTAGGGTTCGTCGCCGCGCCCGAAGTCCTCGTCGACACCTCGGGCGGCGAACTCGTTGAAACGCGCCACGGTAGCCACCAGACGATCCGCCGGAACGCCGATCTTGACGGCCAGCCCGTGGAGGGAGTCGGCGGTGTGCCAAAGCCCCGCCTCGACGTAGCGCTCGGGTTCGGCCATCGAGACGTTGGTCGCCTTCACGGGCGGTACCACACCCTCCCGGTCGTCGTAGATCATCCAGTACGGCAGCGCCACCGAGCCGTCGGCCAGCGCCGAGACGACTTCGCGCCCGAGCCGGTCATAGGCTTGCGACTCGTTGACGAAACGCTCGCCGTGGCGATTGACGAAGATGCCGCCGGTGAACCACAGGGCGAACGCGGAACGCCCGTCGGGATGGGTGAGGCCGGGAGACCACCACGCCTCATCCATCAGGTCGGTGTCCGCACCGACCGCTATGGCCGCCAAATGCGCGCGGCCGAGGTTCCCCCAGGGTCCCATCGTGTCCCGCGACGAGCCGGGCACCCCGTACCTGGCGCGCAGCGCATCGTTTTGCTCGAAGCCGCCGGCGGCCAGCACCACGCCGCGGCGGGTGCGAATCGTCTCACGCCGTCCGCCGGTTTCCACCACGGCACCCGTCACCGTACCGTCGTCGAGTACCAGTTCGACCAGTGCGGTGTTGAGCCGTGTCGAGGCGTTGGGATATCTGGCCGTGGCGACCAGGAATCGGGCGATCAGCGCGCGGCCGCCGATGAAATAGTCGTCGGGGCGGGCGGCACCGAGCCGATCGGCGTCCAACGGGCCGCGGATCGACTCCCGCAGCTCCGGAACGGCCGATACCCGCAGCGCCTTCGCCACGATGTGCCGCATGCCGTCGCCACGTGCCTTGGGAGCGCTGCCGAAGTAGTCGGGCCACGGCAGCACCTGAAACTTCAGCCGTTCGTCGTGTTCCAGGTACTCGATCAGCGGCGCCCCGCCGCGGACATAGGCTTCCTGCAGTTCACGGGGCGTGCGATCGCCGACGACGGCGGTGTAGTACTCCAGCGCGTCCTCGACGGTGTCGTCGGTCCCGGCTCGCAACAGCACCGGGTTCGCCGGGAACCACATCCCGCCGCCCCCGGAATATGCGGTCGTGCCGCCGAACATGTCGGTCGCCTCGACTAGAACGACCTCTAAACCTTCACGCGCGGCCGTATAGGCCCCAGTGACGCCCCCGGCGCCCGAACCCGCCACCAGGACATCGCATTCGGCATACCACTCGACGTTCGACTCGACCATTCGGCGGTCCCTTCCCTCACACGTGGTCGCGCCGGTGGCGCGTGAACTCCGCGTCGAGCTCATCTAGTCGAGCCCGGTCCATAAGGACGTATTCGGGACGCCCGCGGCCCGGCCAGTGGTACACCGGTTCGTCACAGCGCCACCGTTGGGCCTGAAGTTCGCGTTTGAGCACCTTGTTGGATCCGGTCACGGGCAGGCGCGCGGAGAACCGCAGCAGCCGCGGAATGCCTTTGCTGCCCAGATCGCTTTGTGTGCCCAGGTATTCGGCCAGACCCGCGACATCGAACGAATCCGGTTCGACCACTTCGACGGCCGCCATCATCTGGTCGCCCGAGCGCGGATCGGGCACGGCGTACACCGCGGCCGCGACGATGCCGGGGTGGCGGCGCAGCACCCGTTCGGTAATCAGTGCCGAGGTGTTCTCGCCGTCGACGCGGATCCAGTCGCCCCGCCGTCCGGCGAAGTAGAGGAAACCCGCTTCGTCGACGTATCCGAGGTCACCGGTCCAGTACCACCCGCCGCGCAGCCGCTCGGCGTCGGCCGCCTCGTTCTTGTAGTAGCCCTCGAAATCGCGGGCGCCGTCGCGGTCAACGATCTCCCCGACGGCCTCGTCGGCGTTGAGTACCCGACCGCCGGCGTCCAGAATCGCCGGCGGGCAGGGGTCCAGCGACTCCGGGTCGACGATCGTCACGCCGCTGCGTGCTGGCCGTCCGAGCGCTCCGGCCGGGGCGTCAGCATCCGGGGTGGCCATATTGCCGCCTTCGCTGGAGCCGTAGCCTTCGAACAGCTCGGCGCCGAACCGGCGCTTGAAGTCTTCCCGGTCGTGGGGGGAAGCCTCGGTGCCGAAGCCGCGCGTCAGCGAGTTGTCGGCGTCGTCCGGCGCTTCGGGCGTGGCCAGCACGTAAGCCACCGCTTTGCCCACATACGTGAAGTAGGTTACGCCAAAGAATCGCACATCGGGCAGGAACCCGGACGCCGAGAACGTCGGCGTCAGGCACACCGTGGCGCCGACAGACAACGCCGGCGCCCACAGGGCCATCAGCGCGTTGCCGTGGAACAGCGGCATACAGCAGTACTCGACGTCGTCGCGGGTGTGGCCGAACTTCGAGACGGCGGTGGCCGCGACCCGGGCCAGTCGCCCCTGACTGCATTTGACGGCCTTGGAAAGGCCGGTAGTGCCCGAGGTGAAGAGCAGCAGCAACAGCGAATCGGGGCCCACGCCCGCCGCGACGCCGGGCTCGCCGCGGTGGTCGTCGACCATCCTGCCGTAGGCGGGATCGTCGACGAGGATATAGCGGTCTGCGGCGAGGCCGAGGTCGAGGCCTGCGAGCCGTTGCCTGCGGGCGGTGTCGGTGACGATCAGCTGGCAGTCCGCGTGACGGATATCGCCGGCCAGTTCGGCCGCACCACGGGTCGGGTTGATGCCGACGATCGTCGCGCCGGCCAGCGCGGCGCCGCCGAGCCAGAACACGAAGTCTTCGACGTTATCCAGCAGCACACCGATATGAAACGGGCTCTCGGTGCGCAACGACCGGGCCAGTGCGGCGCGGGCGGCGGATTCACGCGCCACCGCGTCCCACGTCCAATCCCGTTCCCGGGTCCGCAGCCCGGGGTGGGTATCGCCGAGACGGTCCAGCAGCGTCGTCGCGATATCGTCACGGCTGGCGCGTGGGCGATCGCCGCGGTCCGCGCTCACCGCCGGGTGATCTCGTAGACGCGGTCGCCGCAGGCGGTGCCCTCCGATGACAGCTGGCGTTTGAGGATCTTGAACGTTTCGGTGCGAGGCAGGGTGGTGGCGACCCGGACGAAGGAAGGCCACTGCTTGGGACCGAGATCGTCCTGTATGGACAGGAAATCCGTGAACGCGCCGGGGTCGAAAACGGCTCCTTCGGGCAGGACCAGTGCCGCCATCACCCGATCGCCGACGCCCGCATCGGGGATCGCGTAGACCGCTGCCTCGGTGACGCCCGGATAGCGCGTCAGGATGCGTTCGATGGGCGCCGTGCCCAGGTTCTCGCCGTCGACACGCATCCAGTCACCGTGGCGCCCGGCGAAGTACGCGAAGTTGTTCTCGTCCCGATAGGCCAGGTCACCGCTGTGGTAGACGCCTCCGGCCATCCGCTGCGCCTCAGCGGACGCATCCTTGTAATAGCCACGGAACTGGCCGCGACCGGACGTGTTCACCAGCTCGCCGATGACTCCGGGCGGGCATTGCTCACCGGTGTCGACGTCGACGATGGTCACGCCGCCCGTCAACGGGCCCAGCGCCGCATCGGGAGTGTCCGGTGTGCGTGCGATCGAGACGCCGCCTTCGGTGGAACCGAAGCCGTCGACCACCTCGACACCGAATCGTCTGGAGAATCGGTCCAGGTCGTGTGGTGCGCCTTCGTTGCCGTAGGCAACCCGCAGCGGATTGTCGGCGTCGTCGGGAGCCGGGGGAGTGGCCAGGACGTAGGACAGCGGCTTCCCGACGTAGTTGGCGTACGTCGCGCCGAACCGCCGGACATCCGGGAAGAAACCCGATGGGGAGAACTTGCGACGCAACGCGATCGACGCGCCTGCCGCCACCGCGGGCGCCCAGCCCGCCATGATCGCGTTCGAATGGAACAGCGGCATCGACAGATAGCACGTGTCGTCGGAGCCCAGGCCGAACCGGGTCGCGAGCATCACGCCGGGGAACGCGACCTTCTCGTGGGTGCACCGCACCGCCTTGGGATCGCCGCCGGTGCCCGATGTGAACACCAGCATGAAAAGGTCCTCGGGATCGACGGTGGGGAATTCGACCGCTGCACCGGCGTGTCGGGCTAGTTCGGCGGCAAACGCCGCGGACTCCACGTCGACCGCGTGCAGAGCGTCAGGCGTCGTGTGCTGATACTCCCGGTCGGCAAGCACCAGTTGGCAGTCCGAGTGGTCGGCATCGCGTTGCAGCGCCGCGCCCCGGCGCGTCGGATTGAGGCCGACCGGCACGATCCCCGATAAGGCCGCCGCGACGAGCATCGTACAGAAGAACGGCGTATTCCCCAGCAGCAGTCCGACGTGTGGGGGGCGGTCGGGGTCGAGTCGGCCGCGCAACAGCGCCGCCAGGGCGGCCGCGTCCTGAATGTGTGCGCGCCAGCTGACGAACGAAACCTTGTCGTCCTCTCCGGACTTCTCCGCCCAGCGCAGCCCGCGGTCCTCGACCTCGGCCAGGGGAGCCAGCAGCTGCGTGACGGTCGGGCTGGACAATGGGCGCCGTTCGGCTCAGGCGGGGCTGTCGGCCAGTTCACGCCCGATGACGAGCAGCTGGCCGGTCGCACTGCCCAGCGCGAACTCGGCCTGCTTGGCCGCCAGGAAGTACCGGTGCACCGGATGGTCCATGTCGATCCCGACGCCGCCGTGCACGTGCACCGCCGTGTGGGCGACCCGGTGGCCGGCTTCGGCGGCCCAGAACGCCGCCGTACGCACGTCCACCTCGGCGGCGAGGCCTTCCTGCAGCTTCCAGGCCGCCTGCGTGAGCGTGAGCCGCAAACCCTTGATGTCGATGTAGCCGTCAGCGAGCCGCTGCGCGACCGCCTGAAAGCTGCCGATCGGACGGCCGAACTGTTCGCGCTCGCGCGCGTAGTCCGCGGTCATCTCCAGCGCGCGCGCCAGGACGCCGAGCTGGTAGGCCGAAAGACCCAGGGCCCGATGGACGGTAAGCCAGTCGACGACCTCGGCAGCGTCGTCGGCTGCTCCAACGACCCGGTCGGTGCCCACCTGCACGGCCGCCAGCTCGAGGTGGCCCACACTGCCGAGGCCGGTGGTGTTCAGCGCGGTGACGGTGACGCCGGGATCATCCGGCGCGACGACGAACACCCTGGTGCCCGACTCGGTTTCGGCGGGAACCAGGATGGCGTCTGCGACCGGCCCGAATGCGATCTGGGTGCGGGTGCCGGTCAACCGATAGCCGGAACCGTCGGCGGCGGCCTGAGCCTGGACGGGACCCTCGCCCATCTCTCCGGCGAGGGCGACCGTGAGGATCTTGGTGCCGCCGACCGCCGGTATGCCCCACTGCTGCCGCAGGTCGGCGGAGCCGTACTTCGCCAGAGCGCCGGCGGCCAGCACGGCGGACTCCAGGTAGGGAACCGCAGCCAACTGGCGTCCCAGCGCTTCGAGCACCGCCGTCTGCTCCAGTACGCCGTAGCCGCCGCCGTCCAGTACCTCCGGTGCGGCGGCCGAGAGGATGTCGGCGTCGATGAGCTTGCTCCACAGAGTGCGGTCGAAGCGCTGGTCCAGGCCGTCGAGGACACGTTGGTGCTCGGGTGTGCACACCGCTTCGGTGATGGTACGCACCAGGCCGCCGAGGTCGTCGGATGCCTCGGTTCTCGAAAAGTCCATGTGAATCTCCTGCGTTTCCTAGCGGTTGACCCGGGGAAGGCCGAGCGCGACCATTCCGATGATGTCGCGCTGGATCTCGTTGGTGCCGCCACCGAATGTCAGGATCAGGCAGGACCGGTGCATCCGCTCGACCCGACCGCGCAGTTTGGCGCCGGGCGAGTCCGCGCGCAGTGTCGCGGTGGTGCCGAGCACCTCCATGAGCAGCCGGTAGGCCTCGGTGGCCAGTTCCGTCCCGAACACCTTGGCGGCCGACGCGTCCGCCGGGGACGGTGCCGCGGCCTCGGATGAGGCCAGTTCCCAGTTGATCAGCTTGAGCACCTCGGCCTTGGCGTGCACCCGGGCCAGATTTAGCTGGACCCACTCCGAGTCGATAACCCGGTTGCCGCGGGCGTCCTTGGTGTTCTGCGCCCACTCGCGAACGCCGTCGAGCGCAAGAAAGATGGGCTGAGCGGAGACGAGCGCCACCCGCTCATGGTTGAGCTGGTTGGTCACCAGTTTCCAGCCCTCGTTCTCCCCGCCGACCAGGTTGGTCACCGGAACGCGGACGTCCTGGTAGTAGGTGGCGCTCGTGTCGACGCCGGACATGGTATGCACCGGGGTCCACGAGAAACCCTCCGCGGTCGTGGGGACGATCAGCATCGAGATGCCGCGGTGCTTTTTGACATCGGCGTTGGTGCGTACCGCCAGCCAGACGTAATCGGCGTAGGGGATGAGGCTCGTCCACATCTTCTGGCCGTTGATGACGTAGTCGTCACCGTCGCGCACCGCGGTGGTGCGCAGCGAGGCCAGGTCCGTGCCGGCACCCGGTTCGGAATAGCCGATAGAGAAGTGCAGGTCACCTGACGCGATCCGGGGAAGGTAGAACTTCTTCTGGGCGTCGGTGCCGAACGCCATGATCGTCGGCGCGACGCTGTTGATCGTCAAGAACGGTACGGGCGCACCCGCGATGGCGGCCTCGTCGGTGAAGATCAGCTGGTCCATGCTGGAGCGGGCCTGGCCGCCGTACTCCGTGGGCCAGCCCAGCGCGAGCCAGCCGTCCTTGCCCATCTGCGCGACGGTGTCGCGGTAGGCGTTGCCCTTCCCGTACTCGCCGCCCGCAGACGTCAGCGCCTCCGTGCGCTCCGGCGTCATCAGTTGGGCGAAGTAAGCGCGCAGCTCGCGGCGCAACTCTTCCTGCTCTGGGCTGTAGCCGATCCGCATCCGTTCGTCCTCACCTCGATAAATCGACAACCCGTCTTCCAACCAGGTTGTAACACGTTCTAGTCTTAGGCTCCAAGGCGGTATCAGCCTAGCGTGTCCCGGGGCGTCCTATCCTGATGCCGAGGGTGCTTCTCGGGCCCGGGCACCGACGCGCGGGCACCGGATTCTCCTGAGGAGAACCCCCGGGGAGACTCGTAGTTAGGAGGAGTCATGAGGGTGGAAGTGGACCACGACCGTTGCGAAGGCAACGCCGTATGCGTCGGAATCGCCCCGGACCTGTTCGACCTCGACGACGACGACTACGCCGTGATGAAGGTCGACGAGATTCCGGCCGACCAGGAGGACGTCGCCGAGCAGGCCATCGCCGAGTGCCCGCGCGCAGCCCTGCTCCGCAAAGACTAGAGGTATTCATACGTTGACCGAAACCGTGAGTGGAGAAGGCGCAGTGACCGATTTGTCCGGAAAGATCGCAGTGGTTACCGGCGCGGCCGCGGGCCTGGGCCGCGCCGAGGCCGTCGGTCTTGCCAGCGCCGGCGCCACAGTGGTGGTCAACGACGTCGCCGGGGCCCTCGGGTCGTCCGACGTGCTCGACGCCATCTCGGCAGCGGGCTCAAAGGGTGTCGCGGTGGCCGGCGACATCAGCCAGCGCTCGACGGCCGACGAACTGGTCGCGGTGGCGGACGGCCTGGGCGGACTCGACATCGTCGTGAACAACGCGGGCATCACGCGCGACCGCATGCTGTTCAACATGTCCGACGAGGACTTCGACGCGGTGCTCGCCGTCCACCTGCGCGGCCACTTCCTCGTGACTCGCAATGCAGCCGCCTACTGGAGAGACAAGGCCAAGCTCAACGGCGGGACCGTCTACGGCCGGCTCGTCAACACATCGTCGGAGGCAGGCTTGGGCGGCCCCCCCGGCCAAGCGAATTACGGTGCGGCAAAAGCGGGTATCACCGCACTGACGGTGTCGGCTGCGCGTGGTTTGGCGCGCTATGGCGTGCGTGCCAACGCGATTTGCCCGCGTGCGCGCACTGCGATGACTGCTGGCGCTTTCGGGGACGCTCCGCCGCTGGAAGAGGGCGATGTCGACCCGTTGTCGCCCGAGCATGTCGTGACGTTGGTCCGGTACCTCGCATCACCCGCCGCCGATGAGGTCAACGGGCAGGTCTTCATCGTCTACGGCCGGTCTGTCGCGTTGGTCGCGGCGCCGGTGCTCGAGCACAAATTCGTCGCCGACGGCGATGCGTGGGATCCGCGCAGGCTTAGCGAAGCGGTCTCCGAATACTTTGCTGGACGTCCTCCGGAGCGGATGTTTTCAGCTGTCGGATTGTTGGACGACTGACGTCTTCAACCAGGCCGTGGGCAGTTGCCCTGTAGTGGAACATGTTCCAGAACACGCCCAACCCAATGCCCCCTGAACTGCGAGAACAAACTATTTTCGTTCTTTGACATTGCGGCGCTGACATTCTCGCTATGATCCCGTTTCACGATAGGGCCGAAAGAGTTAACGGGTCTTAAACACCCATTGCGCTCCGGCCCTGCGTGCTTCGCTTACAGGCGACCGATGTTGGGCTCGGGGAAGGGAACCGGCAGTTGATCAAGAAGCTCGTGGTTCCAATTCGGGGCGTGGGCGGTTTCTTCGCGATGAGTCTGGAGACCTTTCGCGACACCTTCCGCAGGCCCTTTCAGCTAAGGGAATTTCTTGAGCAGACGTGGATGATCGCGAAAGTGTCGTTGGTTCCGACCTTGCTCGTGTCGATCCCGTTCACCGTGTTGGTGTCGTTCACCCTCAACATTCTGTTGCGTGAGCTCGGCGCGGCCGACCTTTCCGGGGCAGGCACCGCCTTCGGCACCATCACTCAGCTCGGCCCGATCGTCACGGTGCTGGTTGTCGCGGGTGCCGGAGCGACGGCGATCTGCGCGGACCTCGGTGCGAGGACCATCCGCGAGGAAATCGACGCCATGAAGGTGCTGGGCATCAATCCCATCCAGCGCCTCGTCGTCCCGCGCATGCTGGCATCGACCTTCGTCGCGGTGCTGCTCAACGGCTTGGTGTGCACCATCGGGCTCGCCGGCGGCTACGTCTTCTCGGTATTCCTGCAGGGTGTCAACCCGGGCTCCTTCATCAACGGCCTCACCGTGCTGACGGGTCTGCCCGAACTCATCCTCGCTCAGATCAAGGCATTGTTGTTCGGACTCGTCGCCGGCTTGGTGGGCTGCTACCGGGGTTTGACGGTCAAGGGCGGACCCAAGGGGGTAGGCATCGCGGTGAATGAAACCGTCGTCTATGCGTTCATAGCGCTCTTCGTCATCAACGCGGTCATGACCGCCATCGGCATCAGGGTGCTGGCCAAATGAGCCCCTTGTCGATGTATGACGTCCGGGCGAGGCTGAAAAGCCGCCTCAACCGCGTTTCGAAATCGGCTGACTCCCTTGGAGAACAGGCCATCTTCTTCGGGGATGCGTTCCGTTTCATCCCCAGCGCGGTCACTTACTACCGCAAGGAGACCATTCGACTCATCGCCGAGATGGCAATGGGCGTCGGCGCGCTGGCCATGATCGGCGGCACCGTCGGCGTCGCGATGTTCATGACCATGGCCTCCGGCGGCGTCCTTGCGGTGCAGGGCTTTTCGTCGCTGGGCGACATCGGTATCGAGGCGCTGACCGGCTTTCTGTCGGCGTTCCTCAACGTGCGTGTCATCGTGCCGGTGCTTGCGGGCATCGCGATGGCCGCGACGATCGGCGCCGGCTGCACCGCCCAACTCGGTGCGATGCGGGTGTCCGAAGAGATCGACGCGGTCGAGGTGATGGCCGTGCACTCCGTCACCTATATGGTCTCGACACGAATCGTGGCAGGGATGATCGGCATCATCCCGCTGTATTCGCTGTCGGTGCTGGCCGCCTTCTTCGCGGCCCGGACGATGACGGTGTTCGTGAATCAGCAGTCGCCCGGCCTCTATGACCATTACTTCAGCACCTTCCTCATACCCACCGACCTGTTGTGGTCGTTCTTGCAGGTCATTGTGATGGCTGTGGCTGTCATGCTGGTGCATACCTATTACGGCTACAACGCCTCCGGCGGCCCGGTCGGTGTCGGCATCGCGGTCGGCAAGGCGGTGCGCACCTCGCTGATCGTGGTGGTGGTTATCACCCTGATGATCTCACTCGCCGTCTACGGCGGGTCCGGCAACTTCAATCTGTCTGGATAGTGGGCGGCGACGATGGCATACAAGGAACCCGGGCGCATCCGGACCAAAATCGGGGCAGCTGCGATGGTGGTCCTGTTCGTGGCGGCAGGCGTCTTGACCGTCATGGGATATACGGCGGCCTTCACACCGACGGACACCGTCACGGTTATGGCACCGCGCGCCGGCCTGGTCACCGAACGCGACGCCAAGGTCAGATATCGCGGCCTCCAGGTAGGCAGGATCGGGGCGATCGACTTTGACGGGGATCAGGCCAGACTGACGCTTCGCATAAACCGGAGCTACATGCGGTACATCCCGTCGGACTCCACCGTGCGCATCGGCGGCAACACCGTGTTCGGTGCCAAGTCGGTGCAGTTCCTGCCGCCCGAATCGCCCTCGGCCACCTCGCTGCAACCCGGTGCGACCGTCCAGGCGTCTGCGGTGCAGGTTGAGGTCAACACTCTTTTCCAGGCCCTGTACCAATTGCTGCAGAAGATCGACCCGGTCAACCTCAGTGCCGCGGTGACCGCGCTCGGAGAGGGCCTTCGGGGTAACGGCGACAACTTGGGAGCCGCCCTGGAGGGTCTGAACACCTTGATGGACGAGGTCAACCCGAAGCTGCCGAGACTGCACGAGGCCGTCAGGGAGTTGGTGCCGTTGTCCGATGTGCTCGCGTCCGCCTCACCTGATCTGGTCCGGGTGTTCGACAACATGCCCAGCCTCAGCAACACGCTCGTCAGTCAGCAGGACAACCTCACCGCCACGCTGCTGGCCGCCACCGGGCTGGCCAACAACGGCTACGAAACGCTGGCGCCGGCCGCCGACGATCTCGTGGCCACGATCCAGCGTCTTAGGGCTCCGCTGAAGGTGACGGGTGAGTATTCACCCGTGTTCCCCTGCCTCCTCCAGGGCATCGCGTTCGCGGTGGACAAGTTCGCCCCGATCATCGGTGGTATCCGGCCGGGCCTGTACGTCTCGTCGAGCTTCATACCGGGCGCCCCCGCCTACACCTATCCGGAGAGTCTGCCCATCGTGAACGCCACCGGCGGGCCCAACTGCCGCGGTCTACCGAATGTGCCCAGCAAGCAGCTGGGGGGATCCTGGTACCGCACACCCTTCCTGGTAACCGACAACGCATACGTCCCCTATGAGCCGAACACCGAAGTGCAGTTCGACGCGCCGTCGACATTGCAGTTCCTGTTCAACGGGGCCTTCGCGGAACGGGACGATTACTGATGAAAATCAACGGTGACATGATCAAGGTCGGGATCTTCACGGCCGCCATGCTGTTCGTGGCTGCCTGCCTGGTCATCGTCTTCGGCGAGTTCCGGTTCGAATCGACCGATCGCTATCATGCCAAGTTTTCGACGGCATCGAGACTGCAGACCGGTCAGGACGTGCGAATCGCGGGCGTGCCTGTCGGCAAGGTGAGATCGATCAAGCTCGCCCCCGACAACACCGTGGACATCACGTTCGACGTCGCCCGCCGTTATCAGCTCTACACGTCGTCGCGGGCGTTGATCCGGTACGAGAACCTCGTCGGTGACCGCTTCCTGGAGGTCACCTCGGGTCCGGGCGACCTGCACAAGCTCCCGCCCGGCGGCACCATCCCCGAGTCCAACACCGAGCCCGCACTCGATCTCGACGCCCTGCTCGGCGGCCTGCGTCCCGTTCTGAAAGGGCTCGACGGCGACAAGATCAACGCGATCAGCAACACGGTGGTCGAAATGCTCCAGGGGCAGGGCGGTGCGCTGTCGCAGGTGCTATCCAACGCGAGTTCGTTCACCAACGAGCTTGCCTCTCGCGATCAGTTGGTCGGCGATCTCATCACCAACCTCAACAGCGTGCTGAAGACGGTCGATTCGAAGGGCACGCAATTCAACGACTCGGTCGACAAGCTGCAGCAGCTGGTCACCGGATTGGCCAAGGGCGCCGACCCGATCGCCGGGGCGATCCCCTCGTTGGCGGCGGCGGAAACCGCGCTGACCGAGATCCTGGTCACGAGCCGCCGGCCCGTGCAGGGCGTGCTCGAGAATGCGCGGCCGCTGCTTCAGGCGATGGACGAGCGCAAGGGCGACATCAACAAGGTGGTGGAGCCGTTGGCCGAGAACTATCTGCGGCTGACCGCGCTGGGCGCCTACGGTTCGTTCTTCAACATCTACTACTGCTCGATCCGTATCAAGATCAACGGACCGGCCGGTAGCGACCTACTGATCCCGTTCGGCGGACCGCCGGACCCGTCTAAGGGGAGGTGCGCTCCTGTCAAAGAAAACTGACGGACCCGACCACGTCCGCACCGGTCTACTCGGCATCATCCTGGTGATGTCGCTGCTCCTAGTGTCGTTCGGCTACCCCAATCTGCCGTTCTGGCCACAGGGCAAGAATTATGAGGCGTACTTTGCCGACGCAGCCGGAATCCAGAAAGGCAGCGACGTCAACGTAGCGGGAATCAAGGTCGGCAGCGTACGGACGGTCGAACTGGCCGGCACCGCTGCCAAGGTGAAATTCACCGTCGACCGCAACGTCAAAGTTGGCGACCAGTCGTTGGCCGCGATCAAAACGGGCACGGTCCTCGGCGAGAAGCTGATGGAAATCACTCCCGCGGGAAGTGGCTCGACAACCAGCATTCCGCTGGACCGAACCACGACTCCATACACCCTTGCGTGGGCGCTGCAGGACCTCGGCGGCAGCGTCCGGGCGATGGACAAGCAGAAGTTCGAAGAAGCACTGAGCGTTCTCACCGACTCACTGCATCAGGCCACGCCCCAGCTTCGCGGCGCTCTGGATGGAATTGCCAACCTGTCGCGAACACTGAACACCCGCGACGAAGCCCTCGAGGGCCTGTTGCGCTACGCGCAGACGGTGTCCAAGACCCTGGGTGACCGGGCAGGCCAAGTGAACCAATTGGTCGTCGATGGCAATCACCTGTTCGGCGCACTCGCCGCACGCCGTGAGGCGATCGGAGAGCTCGTGGCAGGCATCGACGACGTATCCGCGCAGATTTCGGGGTTCACCGCCGATAACCGCAAGGAGTTCGGGCCGGCGTTGGAGAAACTCAACCTGGTCACCGAAAACCTGCTCGAGCGTAAGGATCACATCAGCGAAGCGCTCCGGCGGTTGCCCGCTTACGCCACTGCGCTCGGCGAGGTGGTCGGCTCGGCGCCCGGCTTCCAGATCAACCTCTTCGGTCTCCCCCCGGCCACCATCTCGGAGATGCTGTTGGACAGCTACTTCCAGCCCGGCAAGATACCGGACAGCCTTTCGGACTACCTGAAGGGCCTCATCGCGGAACGTCTGATCGTTAGGCCGAAGTCACCATGACAAGTCATCGCGCTCGTAATCGCAGCCTGCTGTTCGGCGTCATCGCGCTCCTTGCGCTCGCCTTAGTGGTTGCCCTGGTGATGTTGCGGCCAGGCCGGCAGGCGACCAAGGTGGTGGCACTGTTCCCGTCCGTCGTCGGCCTCTACCCGAGCGACTCCGTGCGAGTCCTCGGCGTACCGGTCGGCAAGGTCGAGACCATCGAACCTCGCGCGCAGGACGTCAAGGTCACGATGTCGATCGACCAGGGGATCAAAATCCCCGCGGACGCGCAGGCGATCCTCATTTCCCCCAACCTCGTCTCGGCACGGTTCGTACAGCTCACCCCCGTGTACGACGAGAAGGTCGGCGGTCCTGTGATCGCCAGCGGTGCCACCATCGGGT
>CAZEHT010000001.1:7121-29225 GCA_964511995.1 uncultured Mycobacterium sp. | reverse complement strand
GTGTACGACGAGAAGGTCGGCGGTCCTGTGATCGCCAGCGGTGCCACCATCGGGTTGGATCGCACCGGCATCCCCGTGGAGTGGAACGACGTCAAGGAACAGCTCACGCAGTTGTCCACGCAGTTCGGGCCCACTGGAGCCGGTCTGTCGGGCCCGCTGAGCGAACTCGTCGACACGGCCGCGACGGCGCTCGACGGAAACGGTGATTCCTTCCGAAACGCGCTGCACGAACTGTCCCAGACCGCTGGACGCCTCGGCGACTCCCGCGGCGATCTGTTCGGCACGATCAAGAACCTGCAGCTCCTGGTGAACGCGCTCTCGAACAGCAACGAACAGATCGTGCAGTTCTCCAACCACGTGGCTTCGGTCTCTCAGGTGCTGGCCGACAGTTCGACTGGTCTGGACACGACGCTCGGGGCACTCAACCAGGCGTTGCGCGACGTCAAAGATCTCCTCGCGGACAACAATGACGCGCTGATCGGCTCCGTGAACAAACTCACGGGACTCACCAGCATCCTGACCGAGCAGAGTGACAACCTCGAGCAGGTGTTGCACGTCACCCCCAATGGCCTGGCCAACTTCTACAACATCTACGAACCCGCCCAGGGCACTGTGGCCGGCGTCTTGTCGGTGCCGAACTTCGCCAACCCGGTCCAGTTCATTTGCGCCGGCAACTTCGAAACGGGCGCCAACCCCGACAACTACAAGCGAGCCGAGATCTGCCGCGAGCGGATGGCCCCGGTGCTGCGCCGACTCACGATGAACTTCCCGCCGATCCTGTTCCACCCGATCACGAGCATCACCGCGTACAAGGGCCAGATCATCTACGACACCCCTGCGACCGAGGCGAAGGCTCGTACACCGGTGCCCTACCTGCAGTGGCAGTCCGCGCCGGGGGTTTCGCCGCCGCCGGTCCCGCCGGGAGCGGCCCTGGGTGACTTCGTCTTGCCCCCGCCCGCCGTACAGGGCCAGGTTTCGCCCGGACCGGCCTTTGTGGTCGGAAGCGGACCTCCGCCTGGTCCGTCGCCAGAACCCGCGGGCATCGCTCCCGCTGCCGCACCGACACCGGGAGGTGGTGGATGACCGCGAAGAAGAATCAGCGAAACCGGAGAGGTTCGATGGCTGGTAATGCCTTTACGGCGAGCGGCCGGGCCGGCTACCGGGCTGCCGCGCTGGGCTGCGGGGCGATGATGCTTGCCGGGTGTTCGTTCAACGGCTTGAACTCGTTGAACATGCCCGGGACGCAGGGGCACGGTCGCGGGTCGTTCACCGTCAACGTCGAAATGCCCGACGTGGCCACCCTGCCACAGAACTCGCCCGTGCTGGTCAACGACGTCACGGTGGGAAGCGTTTCGGGTCTCGATGCGGTGCAGCGGCCCGACGGCACGTTCTACGCGAACGTTCGGGTTTCGCTGAACGGGAACGTAGAGCTGCCCGAGAACGCCACCGCCCAGGTCGGACAGACCTCGCTGCTCGGTTCGGTGCACGTTGCTTTGGCTCCGCCCAGGAATGAACCGAGTGTCGGCCGCCTGAGGGAGGGTTCGGTCATCCCGATCTCGCGGTCCGGTCGCTACCCCACGACCGAGGAAGTGTTCGCTTCGCTGGGGATGGTGGTCACCAAGGGCAACCTGGGTGCTATCCAGGACATCGTCAACGAGGCGTATGCCGCGGTGGGAGACCGAGCCGGCAAGTTCGTCGACTTGGTACCCAAGCTCGTGACGCTGACAAAGTCGCTCGACGACCAGACCCGGGACATCATTTCGGCTGCCGAAGGACTCAACCGGTTCGGCGGTATTCTGGCCGCCCACACGGACAGCCTCGGCCGCGCCCTCGACACCCTGCCCGAAGCGTTGCAAGTGCTCAACGCGAACCGGACCAACATCGTCGACGCGTTCACGGCGCTGCGCCGGGTGGCAGACGTCGCCGCCGATGTGCTGACCAAGACCAAAAGCGATTTCGCCGCCGATTTCAAGGACCTGTTCCCACTGGTCAAGGCCCTCAACGACAACTCCTTCTATCTCATCAAGGACCTGGAGTTCCTGCCGACCTTCCCCTTCCATTACAAGTACCTTCGCCAAGCCGTTCGGGGTGACTTCCTCAACGTTTTCGTCACGTTCGATCTGACCTCGCGGCGGATGGGTGAGACGGTGCTCACCACGTCGCCTTTCGACCCGAACATGAAGCGTCTCGACGAGATCATCAATCCGCCGGACATGCTGATCGGTGCGGTATCAAACCTGTCCGGGCAGGCCG
The DNA here is from genome assembly GCA_964511995.1 of uncultured Mycobacterium sp. GTDB lineage: Bacteria > Actinomycetota > Actinomycetes > Mycobacteriales > Mycobacteriaceae > Mycobacterium. Next base: position 26,972 of record CAZEHT010000001.1, on the reverse strand, counting down.
CCGATCCGTTCAAAATCCCGCCTGGAACCGCCACTCAGACGTCGGAGCAGCGCTGATGTTTACCCGGATGATTCGTATCCAACTGTTGATCTTCGCGATCATCACGGTGTTGTCGGTCGGCGCGGTGTCGCTGTTCTATCTGCGGATACCCGCGAAGCTGGGTTTCGGCACCTACGTGGTCGACGCCGAATTCGCCAATGCCGGCGGTATTTACAACTCGGCCAACGTCACCTACCGCGGTGTCACGATCGGCCGGGTGGAGAACGTCGGCCTCGACAGAGACGGCGTCCACACCAGGATGCGGCTCAACAGCAACACGTCGGTGCCCGACAACGTCGTCGCCACGGTGAACAGCATGTCCGCGGTCGGCGAGCAGTTCATCGACTTCACGGTGCCCGAGGGGATAGAACCCTCGCCCACGGCACTGAAGGGCGGCGCGAGGATCGGCCAGGACCGCACGTCCGTTGGGCAGGACATCGCGGAGATGCTCAAGGAGGCCGACAGGCTGGTCAGCAGCATCAACAGCGCCCGGCTGCAGGATCTTCTGCATGAGGCGTACCGGGCGTTCAACGGTTCCGGCCCGGAACTTTCCAGGATGCTCCAATCCACGCGGCTTCTCATCGACGAGGCCAACGCCAACTCCGATCAGTTCACCCGGCTCATCGACCAGTCCCCGCCCCTGTTGAACGCGGTGGTCCGCAGTGGCGATGACATCAAGAGACTGGCCGACGGCTTGGCCCGATTCACTGCCGAGTTGAACCACGCCGATCCGCAGTTGCGTGCTGTGTTGGAGAGCGCGCCGGGAGCCGTCGACGTGGTCAACACCGCCTTCAGCGGTATCCGCCCGGACTTCCCGGTGCTGGCCGCCAACCTGGCCAACCTCGGCCGCATCGGCGTGATCTACCACAAGTCGATCGAGCAGGCCCTCGTCATCTTCCCCGCGCTGATCGCGGCGCTCAGCACGGTTGCCGGTGGGGTGCCCACCGACGAGGGTGGCAAGCTGGACTTCAAGATCGATCTCGGCGATCCACCGACGTGCAACGTGGGCTTCCTGCCCGCGACACAGATCCGTAGCCCCGCCGATGAGACGGTCCGCGATCTGCCCACCGACATGTACTGCAAGACAGCTCAGAACGACCCGGCGGTGGTCCGCGGTGCACGCAACTACCCCTGCATGGAGGTTCCGGGTAAGCGCGCGCCCACCGTGCAGTTGTGCCGTGACCCGAAGGGGTACGTGCCGATCGGCGCCAACCCGTGGCGCGGTGCGCCCATCCCGTACGGAACGCCCGTCGAGGACGGCCGCAATATCCTGCCGCCGAATAAGTTCCCGTTCATCCCGCCGGCGGCCGACTACGATCCGGGTGCGCCCGCAGTTTCGCTGCCGCCGGGAGCAGTGCCCGGACCGGGTCCGGCGCCGCATGCGCCCTTCCCGTTGCCGGTGCCACCGAACGACAATCCTCCCGCGCCGCCGTGGCCGTTCTTCGCTCCGCCGGATCACATCGTGCCGCCCTATGCGCGGCCGCCCCTGGAGGGCCCGGGACCTGCGCCAGGCCCCGCACCGGCCGAGGGACCGCTGCCGGCGGAGGCCCCGCAGCCGCAAGCCAGTGGTGGTGTGACGTACGGTACATATGATCGAGACGGTAAGTTCCTCGATCCGTCCACAGGTACGACGGGCGTGTTCACGGGCGGCGCCAACAAGGCGCCCGCGGAGAATTGGGTGGATTTGATGAGTGTCCCGAGGCAGGCGTGAGTTTGCAGAACCCCGAAGAAACGACATCACAACCGAGCACTGAGGATTCGATCGCCGACGCGGTGGCGGACACGAAGCAACGTGTCCGCCGCCGGGCTTCGCGTGCGGCCGGGCCCGTATCCGGGGGCGTGGCGACCGCGACGATGACAACCACGGTGGAGGCGCCTCCGAGCGCTGCGGCCAAGGTGCCGGTGGCGCCGGGCGCCCCGCTTCGCCGTCGGCCGAACGGGTTCGCGGCCGCCGTCGTCGCCGCGTCATCGGCGCTGGTGTTGATTGCGGGCCTTGGTGGGGGCGTATGGGTACTGAACGCCCAACGTCACACGGCGGCCGAAGCCTCCGCCCGTTATCAGCGGTTCGTCGACACGGCGGCCCAGACAGTCGTCAATATGTTCTCCTACACCCAGGAGACGGTCGACGAGAGCGTGAACAGGTTCGTCGACGGAACCAGCGGCCCGCTCAGGGACACGTTGAGCCAGAACGGCAACGTGGACAACCTCAAGGCGATGTTTCACGACACGAATGCCAGCTCGGAGGCGGTAATCAACGGCGCTTCGCTGGAAAAGGTGGACGAGACGAGCAAGAACGCCTCGGTTCTGGTGGCGGTTCGCGTCACGGTCACCGACATCGACGGCGTGAACAAGCCCTCGCAGGCCTACCGCATGCGCGTCGTGGTCCACGAGGACGACGACGGCCGCATGACGGGCTACGACCTCAAGTATCCCGATGGGGGCAACTGATGCGCCGTGCAAAGCCACTTCTTGCCCGGCTGGCGGCGGCGGCCGTCATCATCGGGATCATCGCGCTGGGAGGTCTGGCGGGCTCGCTGTACTGGGACCGTGTTCAGGTGCGGGCCGAGCAGGCCGCGCGGAATGCGATCGTGCCGCTGGCCGCGAACCAGATCCCGAAGGTCTTCGGCTATGACTACCAGACGATCGAACGCAGCATGACCGAGGCCGGCACCTTCCTGACGCCGGACTACCGCAGGGAGTTCGAAGAGCGGGTGAACAAAGACATCATCCCGCAGGCCCGGGAGCGGCAGGTCGTCACCCAGGCCAACGTCGTCGGTGTCGGAGTGCTCGATGCGAAACGCGATTCGGGCTCGGTGATGGTCTACTTGAACCGCACGGTGAGCGACAAGGCACGCGAGCCGGCCTACGACGGCAGCCGCCTCAAGGTCGACTATCAAAAGGTCGGCGACAAGTGGCTCATCAGCTACATCACACCTATTTAGACGTCTGATCGAGCGGCCCGGTCTCTGGGCATCCGGCCACCCCGTCGCGTACTAGGCGACGGGGTGGGTTTGGTTTTGCAGCATGCCGAGGAAAGACCGTGCCCATCGCTCTACGTCGTGCGCCAGGACTTGCCGCCGAAGCGCTCGCATCCGCAGTCTGCCCTCTTCGGGGTCCTGGTTCAGGGCGGCCTCGATGGCGTCTTTGACGCCGTCGAGGTCGTGCGGGTTGACCAGGTAGGCCTGGCGCAGTTCGGCGGCCGCACCGGTGAACTCGCTGAGGACCAAAGCGCCGCCGAGATCGGGCCGGCATGCGACATATTCCTTGGCGACGAGATTCATCCCGTCGCGCAGCGGCGTGACGAGCATGACGTCGGCGGCGGCATAGAAGGCGATCAGGTCGTCGAACGGGACGGGCCGGTGCAGGTACTGCACGATAGGCTGGCCGACCTCGCCGAAATCACCGTTCATCCTGCCGACCTGCCGCTCTATGTCGTCGCGGAGCATCCGGTAGCTCTCCACTCGCTCGCGGCTGGGTGTGGCCAGCTGTACGAGAACGGCATCCCCGCCCTTCACGCGGCCCTCGGCGAGCAGTTCGGCGAAGGCCCTCAATCGCACGTCGATGCCCTTGGTGTAGTCGAGCCTGTCGACGCCGAGCAGAATCTTGCGCGGGTTGCCCAGTTCGGCACGGATCTCGCGAGCACGACGACGGACGTCACGGTCGCGCCCCGCCCGATCCAGTTCGCCCGAGTCGACGGAGATCGGAAACGCGCCCACCTTGACTGTGCGTGAGCCGGCCCGAACCTCGCCGAACCGCGAGCGCACGCCGATCGAGGCACGGGAGGTGTCCGCCCCGATGAGGCGGCGGGCGAGGACCAGAAAATTGCGTGCGCCGTCGGGGCGGTGAAAGCCGACCAGATCGGCACCGAGCAGGCCTTCGGTGATCTCGGTGCGCCACGGCAGCTGCATGAACAGCTCGACCGGCGGAAACGGTATGTGCAGAAAGAATCCGATGGTCAGGTCGGGTCGAAGGATGCGCAGCATCTTGGGAACCAGCTGTAGCTGATAGTCCTGGACCCAAACGGTCGCGCCCGGTGCGGCGGCCCGTGCGGTGGCGTCGCTGAAGCGGCGGTTTACCTCGACATATCGCTCCCACCATGCGCGGTGGTAGATCGGCTTGACGATGACATCGTGATAGAGCGGCCACAAGGTGGCGTTACAGAATCCTTCGTAGTATTCGGCGACGTCGTCGGCGCTGAGCCGGACCGGGTGGAGCTGCAGGTCGTCTTGGACGACGGGTTCGACGACGTCATCGGCGCTCGCATCGTCGTCGGCGATCCCGGGCCACCCGATCCACGCGCCGCGGTGGCGGCGCAATAGCGGTTCGAGAGCGGTAACGAGCCCGCCGGGACTGCGTTTCCACGTGGTGGTGCCGTCAGGATGTCGTTCCATGTCGACCGGAAGCCGGTTGGCAATGACCAGGAAGTCTGAGTCCCCGGAGCGGACGTCCTCGTCCTCGCCGGGGTGCATCTATACGTCCAGTCTCGCCGGACCGATACCGAGCATCGACAGGAAGGTCCGGCATTCATCCGCGTCGTTGGCGTAGGCGGCGACGACGCGACGGGCCTGACTTGCGGTGCTGTCGGCAAGCGGCTCGACATCACCGATGTCGGCGTGATCAGGATTTGCGGCCATGACCGCAACTCTAGGCGATGTCATGCGGGGGCGTCAGCGGCCATCATGGACTGGCGGACAACGACGAATGGGGTTCGACGAATTGCTCGCCCGCTGCGGATTCCTCCAGGCCGATGCAGCTGCCGATGTGGTGGCCGCCGCAGGGAACGCCGTCGACCTCGGGCAAGCTCTCCGGATCGCCCGGGTCGGATTCGGTTATCTGACCTTCGTCGGGCCCGTACATCGTCGGCGGTGTCACCTTGTTTCCGCTCGACGTAACGGGCGTCAACTCGGGAACGCAGTTGCCGGTGAACGCGTCTTCGGTCTCGCCGTCGGTGCACATGGCGACGGGGGTGACCGGTTGGGCCGGTTCGAAAAGGGCATGGCCGGCGGTAGGTACCGCCACGATCGCCGTGGCGAACGCGCCCGCTAATAGGTATCGGCGGACGAAGTGATGAAACGCCATGTGGGACGGCCTTTCCGATCAGCCGGCCGCTACGGGCTTGAGGACAGGCTGGAGTGTGGCGAGACCACGGGGGTACCCGCCTGCGACTCCTGCAAGCCGATGCACTCCCCGGTGTTCGCACCGGTGCAGGGGATACCGCGCACCTCGGGCAGCGGACCCTGTCCCCCCGTGGGCCAGGCGCCGCCCGGCATATTGGGAGCAACGTGCGGGACGCAGACGTCGGTGTAAAGATCCTCGGTCTCTCCGGCCGGACATGACGCACTGGGTGACGACGGCGGAAGAACCACCAGTGCCGTCACGGGAGCCGCGGCGATAGCGACCGCGAATCCTCCCGCGATGACCAGCCGCCGGGCCGGGGTGGTGAATGTGGGCATGTTTCAGCTTTCTCTCGGCGTATAGAGGCAGCGTATTACCGTATCTCGGTCGTGACGGTCAATTGACCCTCACGAACTGTCAATTCTTACGAGCGTGCTACTTGGTGTCCCCGCGAGGGGCGGGATTCTGCCCGCACCGCTGGACTTCTCCGGGCAAAGACCGGGAATAGCTCCGGCAAAATTCCGGCAAGGTCCGGCAAGGTCCGGCGCTGTCGTCGGCTGCCGAAGAGTGTATTTGAAACCAGGCTTGCCGCCCAGCGAGGCGGTGCCCATCGAGGGAGCAGCGGAGGCGGGTCGTAATGTGCTCGGGATGACGCCCGCACAACCAGACGGTGTTACCGCATACGGTTCCGGCGATGCGGCGGTGACCGCTGAGAGGCTGGACGAAGGACGCATCGCCCGCATCTGGTTGAACCGACCCGCCGAACACAACGCGCAGCACCGCACTCTGCTGGTTCAGCTCGATGACGCCCTTCGCGAGGCGGAGGCCGACGACGAAGTCCGCGTCGTCATCCTCGCCGCGCGCGGCAAGAACTTCTCCGCGGGACACGACTTGGGCTCCGACGCGGCGCTCAAAGAGCGCACCCCTGGCCCGTCGCAGCATCCCAGCTTCCGTAGCGATGGAGCCTTGCGTTCGGGTGTGGTCGAACGGACGTACCTCCAGGAGTGGCACTACTACTTCCAGAACACCGCGCGCTGGCGCGATCTGCGCAAGATCACCATTGCGCAAGTGCAGGGCAACGCCATTTCCGCCGGGTTGATGCTCATCTGGGCGTGCGATCTGATCGTCGCGGCCGACAATGCCAAGTTCAGCGACGTCGTCGCCTCCAGGCTGGGCATGCCCGGGGTCGAATACTTCGCTCATCCTTGGGAATTCGGACCGCGGAAAGCCAAAGAGCTCCTGTTGACCGGTGATTCGATCGATGCCGACGAGGCGTACCGGTTGGGCATGGTGTCGAAGGTTTTCCCGCTCGACGAATTGGCCGACAAGACGCTGGAATTCGCTCGGCGCATCGCGCGCCTGCCCACCATGGCCACGCTGCTCGTCAAGGATTCGGTGAACGCCGCCTCCGACGCGATGGGGTTCACCGAGGCGCTTCGCCACGCCTTCCACATCCACGAACTCGGCCATGCGCACTGGGCCGCCAAGAACGAGAACCGGTTTCCGCTCGGACAACCGCCAGACGTCGCGGACTGGCGCACTGCCGGGCGTGCGCGGCCGTCGCTGCGCGACGCGCCATGATGTTGTGCGCGCCAGGCGACGCCCGGGGGGGTGGCCGCGGGCGCATGTGGTTGCATTGCCGGACGTGTCTTTCGTTTCTGTGAGGGGTTGACGTGGAGCTCTCGTTCGAGAATCGGACGTATCTGGTAACCGGCGGCGGCAGCGGGATCGGCAAGGGCGTGGCGGCCGCTCTCGCGGCATCGGGCGGCAATGTGATGATCGTCGGGCGCAACGCTGATCGCCTTGCGGAGGCGGTCGATGACATCGCCGGCACCGGGTCGGTGATCTTCGAGCCCGCCGACGTGACGAACGAGGACGAAGTCGCCCGCGTGGTGGATACCGCGGTGGCCTGGCGGGGGCACCTGCACGGCGTGGTGCACAGTGCGGGGGGCAGCAACACCATTGGTCCCGTGACCCACATCGACTCCGAATTGTGGCGCGGCGTGGTCGACCTGAACGTGAACGGCACCATGTACATGCTCAAACACGCCGCACGTGCGATGGTGCGCGGCGGCGGGGGCTCATTCGTCGGAATTTCGTCGGTGGCGGCGAGCAATACCCATCGGTGGTTCGGTGCCTACGGGCCGGCAAAGTCGGCGGTCGATGCGTTGTTGATGCTGGCAGCCGACGAGTTGGGCGCATCGTCGTTGCGCGTCAATGGAATCCGGCCCGGCCTGATCCGCACCGAGTTGGTGCAGGCAGTGCTGAGCTCACCGTCGGTGAGCGCCGACTACCGGGACTGCACGCCGCTGTCACGAGTGGGCGAGGTCGAGGACGTCGCGAATCTCGCTCTGTTCCTGCTCTCGGACGCGGCCAGCTACATCACGGGCCAGGTGATCAACGTCGACGGCGGACTGATGCTGCGTCGGGGGCCGGACTTCTCGACGATGTTTGAGCCGATTTTCGGTGCCGAGGCCCTACGCGGAGTCGTTTGAACCGGTGCCGGCGGTGGCGCGCTCCGCCCCGGTGCGGGTTCGGAACTCGCTCAGCTCGGCGAGTCGTTCGGCCGTCCACGTCGGCGCGATCCCCGTGGCCTTCATGAGGTAGCGCGCCTGCGCGTCCGGCTCCCAATCGAAGGTTTCACCGAGGCCGCCCATCATCGTGCGAAGGTAGGCGGCCGACGGGGGCGCGGGTTTGAGGGTCTGCAAGGACGTGATGGTCAGCATCGGCAGTCCTGCTTTCTCGCCGATGTTCAAAACGGTCTCGTAGACGTGGGACCGCACCGACCACCTCGGACCGGTTCGGCCGTCGGTCGGCAGGGGGCTGCCGACCGGGCGTTTGATCTCCTGCGCGACCACATCGCTGAACTGCCCGAAGGTGATCAGATAGGCCCGCGCCGCCAGGCGCCCGGGCACACCGGGATTGTAGAAAGCGACGCCTCCGCCCCACACCGTGGACGTGCCCGCGAAGACCAGGCCTCCGTCAACATGGATGCCGATGTCGTGGCGCGGCGGTGACAGGTCACGGCATCCCGTGTAGGTCCGCTGGGCGCCACGGGGTCGTCCACCGGCCACGTAGCAGGCGAAGCGTTCGGAGTTCATGTTGGAGGCGTAAGCCACGTACCACACCGGATCGTCGGCTTCCAGGCACAGATTCAAGCGAGTGCATCCTCTCCTGAGAGCCGGACTGCTCTCCGCGGGAGCATGCGTAGGCCTCCTCGTATGTCGCGCCATTTCGCCGGAGTTCGTGATCGTCACCGGACCCGAGCGCGCGTTCGATGAGATGATCCTAAGGCGTGCCGGCCCGCACCGTGAACTTCGAACCACCGGGAGTGTTCGTGAAAGAGCTTGGACGACTCATAGCGGTGGCCGTGTTGGCGGCCGTGGGCGTCAGCTCCTGCTCGCATGACCAGGCGTCGTCACCGGCGACGAGCGAAACCGGCGGGGTAAGCCTGACCGTCTTCGCCGCGGCGTCGCTGACCAAGTCGTTCACCGAGATCGGTGAACGGTTCAGGACGGAGAACCCCGGTACCGGCATCGAATTCTCCTTCGCCGGATCCTCAGATCTGGTCACCCAGTTGACCCAAGGCGCGGTGGCCGACGTGTTTGCCTCCGCCGACACGAACAACATGGACAAGGCGGCCCAAGCCGGTCTGCTGGCCGGCGCTCCCGTCGATTTCGCTTCCAACACGTTGACCATCGTCGTCGCCCCGGGCAATCCGAAGAAGATCGCCTCGTTCCGGGATCTCGCGCAACCCGGTTTGCTGGTTGCGGTGTGCGCACCGCAGGTGCCGTGCGGGGCGGCCGCCCGGAGGGTCGAACAGGCCACCGGCGTGGCGTTGGACCCGGTCAGCGAAGAATCCAAGGTGACCGACGTGCTCACCAAGGTGATCGGTGGGCAGGCCGACGCCGGACTCGTCTACGTGACCGATGCGCAGGGCGCCGGAGACAAGGTGACCGCGGTCGCCTTCCCCGAGTCCGGCCGCGCTGTCAACACCTATCCGATTGCGGTCTTGAAGCAGACGAAGAATCCCGAAATGGCGCGCAAGTTCGTCGCGATCGTTACCGGCGAGGCCGGCCGGAGCGTACTGGATGCGGCCGGTTTCAGCAAACCCTGATTACGTTGCCAGGACGGGTTATCCTGACAGCCGACCGAGTACCCAGGAGGTGACCGTCCCGCAATGACCGAGCTGTGTGAACCCTAGACCATGAGGGAGTTGAACCCGCCGACCGTACGCTTACCCAAGCTCGTCCAAGGTGTTGGATTCGCCTTTTTTCGCCGCAAGGCGATGCGGCAATGGATTAAGCGCCATGGACGCATCTTCGAAATCAACGTCCCGTTCTTCGGCCGCTCCGTCGTCGTGTCCGACCCGGCTCTGGTGAGGTCGGTCTGTACCGCGAGCGGCGAGCAGCTGATCAACGTCCAGCCGAATCTCGGCAATTGGTTCGGGCCCGGCTCGGCATTCGGGCTTGAGGGCGGTGTGCACCGCGTTCGGCGCCGGCTGCTCGCGCCGGCATTCCACGGTCAGAGCCTGAGGTCCTACGAGAAGGTCATCGAGTTCGAGACATTGCGTGAGTGTGCGAGTTGGCCTGAGAACAAAGAATTCCGGATGCTCGAGCCGATGAACCGGATCACATTGAACGTGATCCTCCAGACCGTCTTCGGTCCTGACGGCAACGAACTCGACGAACTGCGCGAGATCATCCCGCCCTATATGAAGCTCGGGCAGCTCTTGGCATTCGCTCCGGGGCCGCCATCCTGGATCCGGCCCCTGAGCCCGTGGGGCAGGCTCGACAAGTTGCGCAGGGCATTCGACCGGGTCGCATGCAGGATGATCGAGAGCGCCGATGCCGATCCGGGACTCGGCGAGCGGACAGACATCCTGGCGTTCCTCGTGCGCAGCGGGATACCGCGGGCGGACCTCTGCGATGAACTGCTGACCCTCGTGTGCGCGGGCCACGAAACCACCGCGTCAGCCCTGGCCTGGACGTTCGAGCGGTTGCGGCGCCACCCGGACGTGCTGGAAGAACTGGTCGCAGAGATCGACCAGGGTGACGGCGCCTTCCTTCGAGCGACAATCATGGAGTCGCTGCGGGTACGCACCGTGATCGATGTTTTCGGCCGCCGGGTCAGCTCGCCGAACTTCGACCTCGGCCAGTGGCGGATTCCACGTGATCGGACCGTGCTCGTGCGCGCCGCAGATATGCACGAGAATCCGGACGTCTACCCGCACCCCGAACGTTTCGATCCGGGCCGGTTCCGCGGTGGCAGGCCGGCGACAGCGGAATGGCTGGCGTTCGGCGGCGGGGCTCGGCGCTGTATCGGCGCCGACTTCGCGATCGTCGAAATGGGCATCGTGCTTTCGACGGTCCTGCAGAACTTCCGGATTCAGACGGATGCCGCCGCCGATGAGAAGTCCTACTTCCGGGGAATCGCCCACACCCCGAAGCGAGGCGGCCGAGTGGCAGTGAATCGTCGAAGTAACCCAACGGGGCCAGGCTTGTGTCGACCCAGCTGATCAAACCCCCGCACGCACAGCGGCTCGACATCGGATGCAATGTCGGCGACGCCATCGTCGCCAACCTGGCGATCCACTTCGTCTTCTTCTTCGAGCGGCATCTCGACACCAGGGCGCTCGCCGATGCGTTTGCGCGGGCGCTCGGCAATCTGCCGGTCTTCGCGGGCCGACTCGCCGTCAAGGACGGGAAGATGTGCATCCGATGTGAGGGGCAGGGAGTGCCTTTCACATCCGTCTCGTCCGGACGTACGCTTCGTGAAGCGATCCGTTCGGTCTCGCAGGACACCGGAGACTGGCTGATCGACCCGGTGAACGGCGTCACGGCTCGATTGGGCCGGGGCGCGGTGTGCAAGATACGCGTGACGCATCTTGCGGACAACGCGACCGCGATCGGCTTCTCTTTTCACCATGTGCTCGGCGATATGCAGACGTTCATGCACTTCATGACCGCGTGGACCGCCGCGGCCGCCGGCAGACCACTGGCGGAGCCCTTGATCGTCGAAGACCGCGCCGCCTACCTGGACGCGCACCTGCCCGCCGATGGCGCTCGGGAGCCCGGGGTGCGTTGCCTGGGGCTTGCCGAATTTGCGCGCAGCGCCGTGTACCTGGCGAAGGATGCGCGAAGGCAGCGGACGTTGAGTCTGTACTTCGGAGAAGACGAAATCGCGCGCATGCGCGACGCCTACGGGCATCGGAATCTGGCCTCTCTCCCGGGCCGCTCCGCTCCCGGCCTTCGGCTGTCGACGAACGACGTTGTGTGCGCGCACCTTTCCGAAGCTCTCATGATGGCCGATCCCGCGGTGGATCGTCGTACCCTCGTGATCTCGGTGAACACGCGCAGTCGTTGCGGCCTCGATCCGATGCTGATGGGCAACATCATCACGACGCTGAACCTGGACCTGCGACGCGGCGAGACTGCAGGTTCGATCGCCGAGCAGATACGCCACAGCGTGGACCACTTCGCCGACGAACACTGCGATATGCGCATCAACCAGCGGTTCCTGGACGCTGCCGGCGTGTGGCGGGGCGCTCGCTGCGTGTCCACCGCGTTCGATCCGGACCGATGGAACCCTCTCGTCACAAACATCAGCGGTTTCGGCGTTTATCGGCTCCGGTTCGAGGACACCTTCCCGGCCTATTACACGCTGTTGACGAAATTACCCTTTCCGGGACTCGGTGCCCTGATGGAGGGGACGGATGGCCGCGGACTTGCATTCCAGATGGCGTTGCCGCCCAAGGAATTCGAGGCCATGTCGAGCCCGGCGATCCGGGAGCACATACACCGGTTCCGGAGTGCCGGCGACGACATCCCACCATTGCACCGCGAACTGCACGGGTAACACGGGTAACGGCCGTGCTCTGCCCGGGGACCCGTTGAGCCTCAACTCGAGCGCAGCACCTCGACCGTCTCCAGCCGACGCGAATGGATCACGGGATACAACGCGGCGGTCAGGACGAGGACTAACACCGCGGCCACCGCTGTCAGCAACGGCCGCGGCACCACACCCCATTCGATCTTGAAGCCGTAGTACACCGCTGAGCCCAACGACCACAGATAGGTGATGCCCACACCTCCAAGCGTGGCGACACCGGCGACCAGCAGGCCGAGCAAGCCGGCGTTGGCGATGATCACGGCCTGTTCCTGGCCGGAGGTAACCCCGATGGCCCGCAACACGGCGCGCTCACGCCTGCGTTGCACGAGTCCCAGCACGAACACGTTGAGCATGCTCAGGCCGGCGGCCGTCATCACGACGGCCCCCCCGAGCGTCAACGGCTCCAAGAAGCGGGTGAGCCCGGCGGTCGCCACCGAGCGCCACTGTTCGTCGTCGTACACCCGCAATCCAGCGCCGAGGTCGAGAAAATCATCGCGGTGCGCTGTGGCGTCGGCGGTGGACGGGTAGGCCACGGCGGCCTGGTCGCGGACGGCCGCCCAGTCAGAACGTGCCAATTCTTCGGAGACCAGGACGATGTCGCCTACCGCGGCGTCGTTGATCATCCGAGGATCAAAGATTCCGGCGACCCGCAACTGCTTTGGCCCTTCGACGGTCGGCAGTTCGACGGTGTCGCCCGCGGCGACACCGAGCCGGCTGGCCGCGATTGGGCTCAGGCCGATCTCCCCGTCCCTCAGACCCTGCCAGAATCGGTCGCCGGGATCGGTCGGCTCATAGAGAGCCTGGCTGTACCAGTCGCCCGGCGTGACACCGACGACCAGGCGAGACGAGTTTCCTGAGGAGATCATCGATCGCCAGCGCGACGACACGTCGTGCCCGTCGGCGGCGTCGGCGACCTTCTCGAACGTCGCGTCGGACAGCCGGCCGTCCCGCTGATCGAGCACCGCTTGCGGGGCGATCAACAGGGCAGCGGGCAGTCGGTCAGCCTTCTGCTCGGCAACCTGTCTGGTGCCGAGCAGTTGCATGCTGTATGAGCCGATGGCCACGCTGGTGCTCTCGGCGAGTAGCGCGGCTGAGAAAGCGAACAGCAGCGCATAGCGCCGAAAATCCGCACCCAGCAGGCGCCCGACGGCGGGGCGAGCGATCGTCAGCAACGCGATCAAGGGCCCGGCCCCGCGTGGGGCGATCCACACCGTCGCGAAGACGATACCGAACAACGCCACCGTGAGGTTGTTGATGCCCACCTCCAGTGGCAGCGACCCGCGCTCGAATATCTTCATCGCCACGACGGCGATCGCCAGCAATGCCACTCCGACGATCAGCGGCCACGTCGGGATCTTCCTGGCGCGCTGCACTCCGCCGACGCTCGCCATGGATGCCAACGGCCCGTCGCGGAACAACCTCGTGGCCGGCCCGATCATCGCGGAGATTCCGCAGATTAGTCCCGCGGCTGCCCCGATCAGTATCAGGTTCGGCGTGAAATGCGCCGTGATGGTGCCGCCTGACCCGGCCAACATGGCTCGCCCGAATCTGTCCACCAGGTACGTCCCGACCAGGAAACCGCCCGGCACCCCCAACAACCCCCCGGGGACGCCCACCACGGCGCCTTCACCGAGCATCCCGGCGAACAATCCGAGCGGCTTGGCGCCGATCGCGCCGATGGTTCCCATCACCGCGCGCCGGTCTTCCACGGCCAGCAAGATCGTGTTCACGGCAATGAGGACGCCGACGATGATGCCGGCCAGTGCGATCAGGTCGAGACTCTGGGTGGCGCCTTTGAACACGGCCGGCATGTGCGGACTGGGAGGACCTGCGGTCGCGACGCCGGCGATGACGCGGTCGACATCGGCGGCCACCGCGGTGCGGTCCGAGCCAGGTCTCGGCACGACGAACGCCACGGTGACGTAACCGGGTGTGGAGAGCAGGCTTGCGGCGACCTCCGCCGAAGGCGCCAGCAGCACGAAGCCGTTGTTGATGCCTTCGACGCGGTCGAACTCCGGGAAGGTCGCTCCGAGGTGCGCCGACCCTGGCGGCAGGCCCGGGATGCGCATTTCGTCGCCGACCTGTAGGCCGAGCCGTGTTGCGATCTCGGCGGGCATCTGCAGCGGTACGCCGGGACCGTTCCGGGGCCCGGCCTCACGGGCGCGCTGCTCGCAGTCGAACGAACCGATCAGCAGCTCGATCTGGCACGACCCACCGAGCAGGAAGAACCCGTGATCGCCTTCGCGGGGGACGCCGGTGACGTCGGTGATGTCGATTGGCGTCAAAGCGGCGACGACCGGGATGATCGCCTCCGCCCCGGGGACCTCGGATTTCAGCCGATCGACTTTCTCGATCGGCAACCGGTCAACGACAATCGGCGTCACCTCGAGCACCCCGGCGTCGGCGGCGTGGGTGAGCGACGGGCCGTACGCTTCGAACGGGCGGGTGAGCTCGGATTTGAGGATGAGGACTCCGAGCACTACCGACACCCCGATCGCGACGCCGATGATGCTGAGCAGCGTCCGCCGCCAGTCGGCGACCAACGCGGCGAGGTGGATACGCCGGAAGGACGTCCATCCGGCGCGCAGCCTTTGCATTTACTGCTCCGTAGGGGCCGCGGAATGGACTGCGGACGCGCGCCCGTCGACAAGGTGCAGCTCGCGGGAGCCGTAGCGCGCCGCGTCCGGGTCGTGCGTCACCATGACGACCGCGGCGCCGTCTTCGTCTGCCAGCGACCGCAAGACATCCAAGACCTCGGCCGAGGAATGGCTGTCGAGGTTTCCCGTCGGCTCGTCGGCGAGGATGATGTCCGGCCGGGCCACCAGTGCGCGCGCCACCGCCACCCGCTGCATTTGTCCGCCCGACAATTCCGCCGGCCGGTGCCGCGCGCGGTCTCCGAGCCCGACGCGTGCGAGTAGCTCCGCGGCGCGCGCGTCCGCCGATCGGGCCGCCATACCGTCGAGCACCAGCGGCAACGACACGTTCTCCACCGCGGTCAGCATGGGCACCAGGTTGAAGAACTGGAACACGAATCCGAGGTTGCGCCGACGGAACGCCGCGCGCGCGCCGGTGCTCATTGCCCACACGTCCTGGCCGGACACGGCCACGGTGCCGCTGTCGGGTGCGTCCAACCCACCGGCGATATGCAGCAGTGTCGACTTGCCTGCTCCCGATGGCCCGGTCACGACGACGAATTCACCCGCGTCCAACGTGAAGTCGAAATCGGCGAGCACGTGCACCTGCTCGTCGCCCCTGCGGTAGGTCTTGGAGACGCCGTTGAGCTGCAGTACCGGCGTCACGCTGGGACCGCCGCCAATGTCGAGTCAGGGAACATCGAATCATGCCTCCGCATTCGCCGGTGGTGGGACCGCATTAAGCCTCACTGGCACACGTTGCTGAGATTGAAGTAGCACGCTACTGCAATCTCACCGGTTCACGGTTCGATTCGTGTCCGTTACGCGCCTGCGAAGTCCCGGCATAGGGGCAATGGCAAGGTGGCACCGAAACTCAAGGGCAATTCTCCTCCCGCCTGCGTCGTCTGGCGATGCGCCAGAGCGCAAGTTTCGAGGAGATAGGCCGGAAGCTTGTCACGCACAGGTCGTTCGAACTCATTCAACGCTGTGATTGAAAGCTGATCGATATTCTCCGACGCCTTCCCGCCGTATTGCGGCGACGTCTTCGACCCAGCACCCGGCAAGCGCTGAGGCGCCGGCGACGTCTTGTGACTCCGAGATCTCCGGCAGGCGTGCCGCCAAGCAGGGCGTCGAGCTGATCTACAGTTCCGTCATGAGCTTCAAGGGTGTCCGAAATTGCTTCCCTGGTCACTGCGAGAGCGGCTAACCTGTTGGGAGCCAGTATTTGACGCTTCGAGATCCATTCACACGGGCTCGATGCCGAGATCGGCATAATTCATCAGAGGAAAGTAGTGAATACCACGGTCAGCAAATAGCTTTGCTGCGGCTTCGGCGCGGTCGACCATCGGGATCACCCCAGTGACGATGCCGCCTTCTTCTTCCACATGGATGCAGGCCTCAAGGATGGAGCACCCTGTACTGACGACGTCGTCGACCAACAGCACCCGCATGTTTCGACCACGGAAACGGGTGCCCTCAATCCACTGGTTGCGACCACGCTCCTTGCGCGCTTTCCGGACCGAGAACCAATTCTTATGTGCCACAATGGAAATTGCGATAGCGAGAGGATCGGCGCCCATTGTGAGTCCACCGACGGCTTCGAATTCGATGCCTTCCGCTTCTGCGAGGTCCACGACCGCCTTCGCAACCAAGACCAACCTGTCGCCGTGGTCCACGGCGTATTTGCCGTCGATGTAGTCGTGGCTCTCCTTGCCGCTAGCAAGTATGAATGGTTGGTCACTACGGTCGTAGCCACGTTCCTTGACTAGGTCCCGCGCGGCCTGCCATGAATCTGGGCGCGTGCGCATAATAGACATTTGACCCTCTTCTATCGGTCGATGCAGCGCAGAATTAAGAACTCCGGAATCTCGGCGACACTGAAGCAACTCGCCGCACGGCACGTCAGCTTGCTCAACGAGCCCCTATCATAGGCGCGATCATAGGCTAAGAAAAATCGGGGAAGTCCCGCGACACGCTCGCACCGTCCACCCGTTCTGGTCGATGAGCTGCGGAAATGGGCTCCCGCAGACCTGCGCTCCGTGCGAAGAATCGGCGACGGGCCCAAGTCTGGAGCCTCCTGTCAGGATTGAACTGACGACCGCTCGCTTACAAGGCGAGTGCTCTACCGCTGAGCTAAGGAGGCCACGCTCGCGCACCTGTGGCGCGCTTCGGCCCCTCAGCCTATCGGGTGGGAGTTCCCTCCTCGAAAAACCCACGCGAAGTCACCGTCGAGCTGCGTCGGCTGCGCCGGGTTCCGGGCAGCGGGAAGCGATCGACGATGTTGGTCAGCGGGTGGACCAGCCCGGTGAGAGTGGCCACGGTGTCGCGCAGCGCTTCGATCGTCGGCGCCAAGGCATCGAGCCCCGGGCTGAGCCTGTTGAGCGTGTCGGCGATGTCGGCCAGTTGTTCCAGCGGGCCGTCGTGAGCGGTGAGCGTGTCGATGACGCCGCCGTCGGAAAGCAACCGCTCCGCGATACCGTCCTCGGCGAGCAGGCGCTCGACCACACCGTCCTTGGCGAACATCTGATCCACGATCCCGCCCGGCACCAGTGCGCGGTGCAGGCCGCCGCCTTCGGCGGTGATCCGATCCAACAGGCCGCCCGGAGCGGTCACCTGGTCGAGCAGCCCCCCGGGTTGGGTGAGCCGATGCAGCGTTCCCCCCTCGGCCAGCGCCCGCCCCAGCGGTGCATCGTCATCGAGGAGCTGGTCGGCCGCCAGCGCGATCTTGCTCACACCGGAAATCGCACCGGGGATGTCCGCAGGGTGCAGGGGAAGGTTCGGAAGGGTTGGAATGGGAGTGGTCGGTGGCGTGACTGTGCTTGCCACCCGCAGGACCGCGTCGATGGTCCTCCCGGCCAGCTCCACACCGGTCCCGACGGCGCTGGCGCCAGCCCGCACCGGCGCCAGCGCCAAGTCCACCAGCTTCTTGCCCAAGTCCATGTTTGACAGTGTATGGGCGGTATCGGCGCCCAGTGGCGGACACCGCGGTACTCCCGTCCCTGATTACCCTTCACAGGAAGTGCACAGGAGGCTGGCAGAAGATTGGCAAGGAATTGGGAGAACATTGTGGGTATGGCTGCTGGAGCAACTCTTGAAAGGAAGCCCGAGGCCACGGTCCTTGTCGTCGACGACGAGACGAATATCGTCGAACTGTTGTCGGTGAGCTTGAAGTTTCAGGGTTTCGAGGTCTACACCGCCGAGAACGGGCCGACGGCGCTGGACCGTGCGCGCGAGGTCAAGCCGGACGCGGTGATCCTCGACGTGATGATGCCTGGGATGGACGGCTTCGGATTGCTGCGGCGGCTCCGCGCCGACGGCATCGACGCGCCTGCACTGTTCCTGACCGCCCGTGACACGTTGCAGGACAAGATCACCGGCCTGACTCTCGGCGGCGACGACTACGTGACCAAACCGTTCAGCCTTGAGGAAGTGGTGGCGCGGCTGCGGGTCATCCTCCGGCGTACGGGACGACGCGACGAGGAGCGCCGCCCTTCGCGGTTGTCGTTCGCAGATATAGAGCTGGACGAGGACACTCACGAGGTGTGGAAGGCCGGCGAGCCGGTCTCGTTGTCGCCCACGGAATTCACGCTGCTCCGGTACTTCGTGATCAATGCCGGCACCGTGCTGAGCAAGCCCAAGATCCTCGACCATGTGTGGCGCTACGATTTCGGCGGCGACGTCAATGTCGTGGAGTCCTACGTGTCCTATCTGCGCCGGAAGGTCGATACCGGCGAGAAACGCCTGTTGCATACGCTACGCGGCGTTGGCTATGTCCTGCGGGAGCCGCGGTAGCGACTCGGCCGGCGCCGATGGCCGACAATGAAACGATGTCCGAGCACATCCGGCGCGCGCTGCCGTTGCGGGTGGGCCTGGTCGCGGCCACTCTGGTGCTGGTCGCGTGCGGCCTGCTGGCATCCGGTATCGCGGTCACCACGATCCTGCGCCATGATCTGCTTAGCCGCGTCGACCAAACGCTCATCGACGCCTCCAACGGCTGGGCGCAGGCACCGCTGGGTGCGGCCCCGCTACACGAGGGCCCAAACCCCGGCCGCCCCCCGTCGAACTTCTATGTCCGCGGGATGGCTTCCGACGGGCGGGTCTGGATGGCCGTCAACGACCGCGATGCCGAACCGGATCTGCCTGAAGACAACGACGTAGGACAGCTGCCCACCACCGTCGGCTCCGTCGACGGCTCACATGTGCGGTGGCGCGCCGTTTCCCTTCGCGGTCCCGATGGTGAATTGACCACGGTGGCAATCGATCTCTCCGATATGCAGTCCACGGTCACGTCGCTGATATACGCCCAGGCGGGGATCGGGGCGGCCGTGCTCCTGATACTGGGTGTGGCGGGTTACGCCGTGGTGCACCGCAGCCTGCGACCGCTGGCTGAGGTCGAGCAGACCGCGGCCGCCATCGCCGCCGGTGAACTGCAACGCCGTGTCCCGCAACGTGATCCGCGCACCGAGGTGGGCCGGTTGTCGCTGGCGCTCAACGGGATGTTGGCCCGGATCCAGCACGCGGTCGCCGCCTCGGAGGCGTCGGCCGACCAGGCCCGCCACTCCGAGGTGCGCATGCGGCGCTTCATCACCGACGCCAGCCACGAGCTGCGGACTCCGCTGACGACCATTCGTGGGTTCGCCGAGTTGTACCGCCAAGGCGCCGCCCGCGACGTCGAGATGCTGATGTCTCGGATCGAGAGCGAGTCGCGCCGAATGGGGCTGCTGGTGGAGGATCTGCTACTGCTGGCCCAACTCGACGCGCAGCGGCCGCTGGACCAACGCCGCACAGATCTGCTTACTCTGGCCACCGACGCCGTCCACGATGCGCAGTCGATCTCGCCGCAGCGCCGCATCGCGATGGAGGTGTTCGACGGGCCGGGCACGCCGGAGGTGATCGGGGACGAGGCGAGACTGCGGCAGGTGCTGGGGAACCTGGTCGCCAATGCGCTCCAGCACACACCCGACACGGCCGGCATCACCGTGCGCGTCGGCACGGCCGATGACCGCGCAATCGTCGAGGTGGTGGACGAGGGCCCGGGCATGAGCGGCCAGGACGCCCACCGTGTCTTCGAGCGCTTCTATCGCACCGACGAGTCGCGGACGCGGACCAGCGGAGGCACCGGATTGGGCCTGTCGATCGTCGACTCCCTGGTCTATGCCCACGGCGGGACGGT
>CAZEHT010000001.1:6467-7021 GCA_964511995.1 uncultured Mycobacterium sp. | reverse complement strand
TCCGCCAGCGCGGCCACGATCTTGGCCTGGGCCTCGTCCAGTGACTCCGGAGTCGGATTGCGGTCGACATGGGCGAACCCGAAGTCGGTCAACTGGCGCGCCGGGAAGACGTGCACGTGCAAGTGCGGCACCTCCAGCCCGGCGATGATCAGGCCCGCGCGCGCTGCGCCGAACGCCTGCGTCACCGCGCGGCCGATCCGCTGCGACACCGCCATGAGCCGGGCGAACACCGCCGTGTCGAGTTCCTGCCATTGATCGATCTCCGCGCGCGGTACCACCAGCGTGTGGCCCTGGGTCATCGGTTCGATCGTCAGGAATGCGACGAACTCGTCGTCGGAGTAGACGAATCGGCCGGGCAGTTCGCCGTTGATGATCCTGGTGAAGACGGAGGTCATGGGGAACAAGCTTAGGGTCAGACCTCCCGGCGAGCAGACGCAAAATGGCCCTCTTCCGAGCCGAATAGGGCCATTTTGCGTCTGCTCGCGCCGGTCTACCGGTCCGCGCCGGTCTACCGGTCCGCGCCGGTCTACCGGTCCGCGCCGGTCTACCGGTCC
>CAZEHT010000001.1:0-6367 GCA_964511995.1 uncultured Mycobacterium sp. | reverse complement strand
GCGCCGGTCTACCGGTCGGCGTCGGTGTAGCGGATCACGCCGCGGATGTTGCGGCCCTCCAGCATGTCTTTGTAGCCGTCGTTGATCTGCTCCAGTTTGTACTGGCGGGTGACCATGTCGTCGAGGTTGAGCCGGCCCGTCTTGTACATCGACAGCAGCTGCGGAATGTCGAAGTGCGGGTTGCCGCCACCGAAGATGGTGCCCTGCAGGTTCTTCTGCATCAGGGTGAGCATCGCCAGGTTCAACGTGACGTTGGTGTCGAGCATGCTCCCGATGGCGGTGACGACGCAGGTTCCGCCCTTGGAGGTGAGATTGAGGTAGTTGTCGATGTCGGACCCCTGCAGCTCGCCGACGGTGACGATCGTCTTCGTGGCCATCAGGCCGTAGGTGACCTCGGCGATCCCGGCCATCGCCGAGAAGATGTCCGGATATACGTGGGTGGCACCGAATTTCAGCGCCTGGTCGCGCTTCCATTCCACCGGGTCGATCGCGAAGATGAAACGGGCACCGGCGTTCACGGCACCCTGCAGGGCGCCCATGCCGACACCGCCGATCCCGACGATCGCGACGTCTTCTCCGGGGCGGATTTTGCCGCTGCGGATCGCTGAACCGTAACCCGTCGTGACACCGCACCCGACCAGGCAGGCCACCTCGAACGGGATGGACGGGTCGATCTTGACCACCGAACTCTTGTGCACCACCATGTACGGCGAGAAGGTACCCAGCAGTGTCATCGGATAGACCGGTTGACCTTTGGCATGGACCCGGAAGGTGCCGTCTGACACCGAGGTGCCGGCGAGAAGGCCCGCGCCCAAATCGCAGAGGTTGCGCAGACCGGCCTGACACGACGGGCACTGGCCACAGGAGGGGATGAAGGACAGCACGACGTGGTCGCCGGGCGCCAGATGCTCGACACCGGGACCGACCTCGGTGATGACGCCCGCACCCTCGTGCCCGCCCAGTACGGGGAAGCCCGCCATCGGGATGCTTCCGGTGACCAGGTGGTGGTCGGAATGGCACATGCCCGACGCCTCCATCTGGATCTTGACCTCGTCTTTGACGGGGTCGCCGATCTCGATTTCCTCGATCGACCACGGCTGGTTGAACTCCCAGATGAGTGCGCCTTTTGTCTTCACATTGACCTCACTGTCGAGAAATGGGCGGCGGTGATGCTCCGGCGGCCCGAGCGATGTGAGTCACACTCTAGGCGCCGCAAAAACAGGGCTACGGCTACCCCCCGTATCCCATTCGGGTTCGCCCTCGAATTCGAGGTCTTCACCAGATGGGGACGGGAGACTGACCGAGCGGATAGTATCCGGGCAGCTTTTCGCCGGCCAAACTGCGTTCGATGCGTTCCCGCATCCCGTTGGACAGTTTGCCGCTGGTCATCAGATCCAGGTAGAGCTTCTGCACGTGGCCGAAGTCGAAGAAATCACGCTGCCACTCGATCCTGGCGTCGGCATCGAGCCTAAACCAGCTGCCGCCGATGCCGTGGATTTCCCGTTCGCCGGCTTCCCGATCGTCCGGATCGGTGACGACCTGCTTCCAGAACCCCACGATTTCGCCCTGCGTGTCGTCGATGACGACCTTCTGGTAGGGGTATCGCCAGCCTTCGAGGCCGGCCATCTCAAGGCCGAGGGCGATGTCGCGGATCTCGCCGATGCCGATGCACATCACGTCTTCCTTCGGGCCGATGTTCCAGCCGTAGGTGGCGTCGTCGGCGTAGAAATCGGCCAGCGGTTTCCAGTTTCCGCTGGTTTCGGCGTCACGGTTGGCCTGTAGCCACCGTTGCACCCAGTCCTCCAGCTGTTCGCGCGGAAAGGACGGCATATGTCAGTTACCCCTTCTTGCGGTTCTTCGCGGTTGGTTGTGGTTCATGGAAGGTCACTGATGGACAGTGCTTGCGTGGGGCACATTTCGACGGCCCGTTCGATCTCCGGGCGGGCGCCGTCCGGCGGCTCGGAGTCGAGGATCTCGACCGTGCCGCGCTTGGGCACCCGGAAATAGTCCGGAGCCTCCAACTCGCACATGGCGTGCCCTTGGCACAGGTCGGAGTCGACCTCGACACGGTATCCGCCCATGGCCCGCTCAGTTCCTGCCGCGCCTGCGATAGCGGACCCTGGCCGGCCGTTCCAGCTGTACCACCATCTTGGAATGGTCGTTGCGGTAGGAGTCCGCCGGCTGTGCCATCTCGAATTCGTACCGGCGAAGCAGAACCGAGAAGATCGCTTTGATCTGCATGGTGGCGAAGGCCGCACCGACGCATCGGTGCCGTCCGGCGCCGAACGGGATCCAGGTCCATCGGTTGAGGAGGTCTTCCTGGCGGGGCTTCTCGTAGCGGTCGGGATCGAAGGCGTCCGGGTCGGGGAAGTCCTCGGGGATCCGGTTCGAGATCGCCGGCGACGCGGCGACCATCTGGCCCGGGTGGATGAGGTAGCCCTCGACCGCGAACTCCTCCTGGGCGACGCGCATCAGGATGATCAGCGGGGGATGCAGGCGGAGGGTCTCCTTGAGGACGTTCTCCAGCTTCGGAATCTGGCGCAGAGCGTGGAAGCTGACTTCCTGTCCGTCGGCGTAGAGATCGTCGAGTTCGGATGTCACGTCCTGATAGACGTCTGGATGGCGCAGGAGCTCGATCAGCGTCCAGGACGACGTTCCCGAACTTGTGTGGTGGCCGGCGAACATCAGCGAGATGAACATGCCGGTCACCTCGTCGGCCGAGAACCGCGGACGTCCCTGCTCGTCTTTGATCGTGACGAGGACGTCGAGCATGTCCCGATCGCTCTTGTCCTTCGGGGGGTTGGCGCGCCTGATGTCCATGATCTCCCCGACCAGCCGCACCAGACCCTCACGCGCCTCGTCGCGCTGGCGGAAACTTTCGATCGGCAAGTCGGGGTCGACGTAGCACAACGGGTCGGTGCCGCGTTCCAGCTGGTGATACAGCTGGGCGAACCGATTGTCGAGCTGGTTACGGAACTTCACTCCGATCAGGCAAGCAGAGCTGGTGTAGATGGTCAGCTCGGCGAAGAAATCCAACAGGTCGATCTCGCCCTCGTCGCCCCAGCCGGCGATCATCTTCAGGACTTCGTTCTCGATGGTGGCGGCGTGGCCCTTCATCTGCTCGCCGCGCAGCGCCGAGTTGTGCAGCATCTCCTTGCGTCGCTCGGGGTCGGCGTCGAACACCACGCCCTTGCCGAAGATCGGCGTCATGAACGGATACGCCTGTGCCTGATTGAGCTCGTCGTCGCTGGAGCGGAAGAAGAATTCGTTGGCCTCCGCGCCCGAAAGCAGCACAACCTGCTTGTCGGCCAGTTGAAACGAACCGACGTTGCCGCACTCCTCACGGACGCGTCGCATCAGGCCGATGGGGTCGACACGAAACTCCTCGAGGTGTCCGTGTTCTTGCTCGCCGCCGGAGACCCGCCGGACTTCGCTGAGTTCCTGGGTGGTCACTGTCACTCCTGATTTTCCAGTTTGAGCTTCTGACGGTCCTTGACCGTCGCAAGCGGCGCCTCCGGCTGGACCTCGAGTTCGGATATGAAGCCGCCGCGGGGTGTCTCGGCCACGAACGCGATCGCCCGTGCGATATCGCTGGCGCGCAGGAAGTAGTTGTGCCGGGCCTGGCCCCACTTCGCCCAGTCCTCGAGCATCGGGCCGATCGACTCGGGCGGCATGCTCCAGCCCATCCCGGTCATCGTGGGGCCGGGATGGACCACGCTAGCCCGCACCCCAGTGCCTTCGAGTTCCATCTGCAGGTTCTTTGCCATCGCCACCAGGCCAGCCTTGGCCGCTCCGTAGGCGCCCATGTGCGGTCGCTGCCGGAGTGCCACGTCGGAGCCGACGAAGATGACGTCGCCGCGCCGGCGCTCGACCATTCCGGGCAACACCGCGGTTGCCAGCCGGTTGGCACCGATGAGGTGGATCTGCACCTGCGATTCGAAGGTGCTGGTGTCGATTTCGTGGAGACGGCCGAAGAAGGTGTCGCCGGCGCCGGCGACGAGTACCTCGATGTCGCCGAGTTCCCCGGTGGCCTGGTGGACGAAGCTCTTGACCGAATCGGGGTCGGTCACATCGAGAGGCAGGGCGACGGCTTCTCCGCCGTCGGCGCGAATGGCGTCGGCGATCTCCTGGCACTTGTGCACTCGCCTGGCGCCAAGAGCGACCGGAAAGCCATGTGCGGCAAGCTCTACCGCGGTCGCGGCGCCGATGCCCGACGATGCGCCGGCGACGATCGTCGGGCGGCGGGTGGGATGTGGATCGAAACGTGGCATTCAGCAAACCTCCACAGCGATGGGCAATTCGGCGAATCCGCGGACATTGCTCGAATGGACGCGCACGGCACGGCTTTCGTCCACCTCGTATCCGCGAATTCTCTTCAACAATTCGGTTAGCGCCACCCTGGCCTCCATCCGGGCCAGGTGGGCTCCCAGGCAGAAGTGGGCGCCGCTTCCGAAACTCATCAGTTTCGAACCGATTTCGCGGCCTATCAGGTAATCGTCGGGGTTTTCGAAAACCCGCTCGTCGCGGTGCGCCGAGCCGGGAAGCAGCAAAAGCACGTCACCTTCGGGCACCACGGTGCCGTGGAGAGTGAGTTCACCCGAGACGGTACGGGCGAGGATCTGGCTCGAGGTGTCATAGCGCAGTGTCTCCTCCACCCACAGCGGCACCCGCGACAGGTCGGCGTAGACGGGCGCGAGCTGGCCGGGGTAGCGGTGCCCCCAGAACGCGGCGTTGGCAAGGAGTTTGGTGGTGGTTTCGTTTCCCGCTATCACCATCAGGAACATGAAGCCCAGCACCTCTTCGTCGGTGAGCCGGTCACCGTCGATGTCGGCCGCCAGCAGCGCCGACGTCAGGTCCTCGGTCGGCTTCTTTCTCCGCTCGGCGATCATGTCCTGGTAGTACACGATGAGGTTGATGGCCGCTTCGACGGCTTCGGGCGGCACATCGGTGACGCCGTCCTCCCGGTGCATCACCCCGTCGGCCATCGACCGGATGCGGTCTCGGTCCGTCTCCGGTACCCCCATGAGCTCGGAGATGACGTCCATCGGAAGCTTGCCGGCGAACTCGGACACATAGTCGACGGTGCTGACGGGATTTCCACGGTCACCGGAGCGCACTCTTTCGAGCATGACGTCGAGGTGGCGCACGGCCAGTTCGGTCACCCGCGGTTCCAGCTCGCGGATGCGGCGCGGGGTGAAGCCCTTAGACACCAGGGTGCGCAGGCGCAGGTGCGCGGGATCGTCCATCGCCAGAAACGACATCGTCTTCGCCGCGTGCGGTCCACGCGACACCGGGTCCAGTGAGACGCCGTCCCTGTTGGACAGCGTGGCGCTGTTGCGGAAGCCGTGCAGCACGTCGGCGTGCCGCGACACCGCCCAGAACCCGAGCTTGTCGTTGTGGTAGAGCGGCGCTTCGTCGCGCAGTCGCTTGTAGTACGGGTATGGGTCCTCGTGAAAGTCGTAGTCGTAAGGATCGAGTTCAGGTGGCTCGTCGGTCGGGGCGGTCGGGGCGGTCTGGATGGTCATTTCTCTCCCAGGATCAGGCCGACCACGTAGGTCAGCCGGTCGGTGATTTCGCGGTAGGTGAACGCGCCGCTGCCCGCCTGCACCAGTGCCCCGAAGAAGGCCATCTCCAACGCGTCGACGGTCCGCGGCTCGGCGTCGGGGCCGATGGCGGACGCGATGCGCCGGTGGATCTCGGCGCCGATCCTGTCGCGCACCGTGACCACCGTCGCATCGCTGCCGGACAACAGCGCCGTGGTGCACGCGGCCGCTACTTCCGGATCGTCGGCGACCACCAGGGCGAGGTGCCGCAAGACGTCGCCCACCCGGGTCTGGGCGGTGTCGTTGACGTCGGTGAAGAACGGCACCTGCTTGACCAGATCCAGGTAGACCTCGGCCACCAGGTGGTTCTTCGAGGAGAAATAGGTATAGGCAGTCGCCGGCGCGACGTTGGCCCGCTTGGCCACGGCCCGCACGGTCAGGTCGGCGTAGGAGGTCTCGCGCAGCATCGCCATGCCCGCGGCAAGCACCCTGCGGAATGTCTCCTCCTGGCGGCGGTTGCGGGGCGAGCCGGCACCGACGCCAGGCGTGAGCCTCACCGCGGAATCGCTGGACACATGTCCAACATAGCCGAACAGGCTCACGAGGGGCAAGATGGAAGCGACAAGCGTTGCCAGTAATGGGTTTAACCGGTTACGTCGGCTTCCGGAGCGCGCCGCACTTGTCAGGACGTGCGGTATGAGACTATGTTCGGACGGCAATGACCGGACACATGTCCAGAAGCTATCCGGCGCGGGTCGCGCGGCGGCGCCGGGCCGGACGATCGGAGAATTCACACCATGGCGTTGCTTGCTGACAGGGAAAGC